>VGXK01000307.1 GCA_016873355.1 Phycisphaerae bacterium
GGGCTGCGACTTCGTGTGGCATCGTCGGGCTCCATCGGCGGATCCTCAAGATCCGCCTGCTTCGCCCTCCTTGCCACACTCGTCTCGCCAACGCCAGCTCGCTACGCCTGAGTCGTCACCGCTCTCGTTCGCCGGTTCAATGGCCGCCGCCGTCGCCGAGGGCGCGGGCGATCTCTCCGACCACCGCCTTCGCGTCGCCGAAGAGCATCCACGTGCGGTCGCCGAAATAGAGCTCGTTGTCGATTCCGGCGAATCCGGGATTGCGGCTCCGCTTGATGGCGAAGACGGTGCGAGCCTTGTCGGCGTCGATGATCGGCATGCCGTAGATGGGGCTCTTGGGATCGGACCGCGCGGCGGGATTCACCACGTCGTTGGCGCCGACCACGAGGCAGACATCGCAGTGCGGCATCTCGGGATTGATCTCCTCCATCTCGACGAGATCGGAGTACGGAATCTCCGCTTCCGCAAGCAGCACGTTCATGTGGCCCGGCATGCGTCCCGCCACCGGATGCACCGCGAACTTGACGCGGATGCCGCGCTTGACGAGCTGGTCGTAGAGCTCGCGCACCTTGTGCTGCGCCTGCGCCACCGCCATGCCGTAGCCGGGCACCACCACGACGAGATTCGCCTGCTCCATGATCTGAGCCGCGTTCTCGGGGGATTCAGGGCGATAGTGCTTCTGCTCGCCGCCGGCCGACTTCTGCTGCACCTGGCCGAACGCGCCGAAGAGCACGTTCGCGAAGGAGCGGTTCATGGCGCGGCACATGATGATCGACAGGATGAGACCGCTCGAACCGTCGAGCGCGCCGGCGGTGATGAGCAGGCGGTTGTCGAGCACGAATCCCATGGCGACCGCGGCAAGTCCCGCGTACGCGTTGAGAATCGCGATCACGGTCGGCATGTCGGCGCCGCCGATCGGCATCACGAGCATCCATCCGAAGTTGAGCGAGAGCAGCACCACGCCCGCGAACGCCCACGGCGACCACGACGCGGTCGGATTCATCACGAGCGCCGCGCCGAGCACGATCGCCAGCGCCAGCGCGCCGAAGTTGACGAGCGTCTGCCCGGGGTAGGTCCAGGGGCGCTGCGGAATCCACTTGACCTCCTGCAGCTTCGCCGCGGCGATGAGACTGCCCGTGCAGGTGAGGTAGCCGAGGATCACCTCCGCCACGATCGCGCCGGTGCGGAATCCGGTCAGCATCTCCGGCTCGTGCTCGAACCAGTAGATGAACTTGGCGGTTCCCACGAGGCCCGCGGCCAGACCGCCGAACGCGTGCGACAGCGCCGTTCGCTGCGGCACCGCCGTGAGCGGCACGAGCGCCAGCCAGATTCCGGGTCCGATCGCGACCACGATCGGCAGCAGGATCCAGAGATGGCGCGTCACTTCGGGCCGGGCCCAGGTGGAGAGCACGGCGATCGCCATGCCGATCGAGCCGGCGATCACGGATCGGCGCGCGGTCTTCGGATCGCTCATCCAGTGCAGCGAGAAGATGAAGAGGCTCGCCGCGAGCAGGTACGCCGTCTCGATGAAGTAGCCCGCGAGATGGGTCATCGCGGCGGCTCCCGGCTCGTGCGGAACATCTTGAGCATCCGCTGCGTGATGAGGAAGCCGCTGACGATGTTCGTCATGCTCGCGAAGAGGGCGATCGCGCCGAGCACGCGCACGAAGGTCGGATAGTGGTCGTCGCCGGCCACGATGATGGCGCCGATCACGGCGATGGCGCTGATCGCGTTCGTCAGGCTCATGAGCGGCGTGTGCAGCAGCCGCGACACTCGCCGGATCACGCCGATGCCGATGAAGGTGGCCAGCACGAAGACGAAGGCCATGGCGGCGATGTCCATGTGCTCGCGCACCGGATCCGCGCCGGCGCTCGCGGCGCCGGCGGTGTTCGCGGCATCGACGATCGGCGCGACGGCATCGGCGGGGATCGGCGGCGAAATCACCGCCAGGAGCGTCGATCGCATCATCGCTCGAGCGCCTCCCTCGTGGCCGCGTGCGTCACTTCGCCCTGGTGCGTGATCATCGCGCCGTGGAGGATCTCGTCGTCCATGAGCAGATGGAACCGTCCTTCCTTCGTGAATGCGGCGATGAAGGCGTGCAGATTGCGGGACCAGAGCGTGCTCGCGTCGCCCGGCATGGACGCGGGAAGGTTGAGCGGCGCCAGGATCCGCACGGCGCCGTGCTGCACCGTGCGTCCGGGCCGGCTCAGTTCGCAGTTGCCGCCGCCGTCGGCGGCGAGATCCACGATGAGCGATCCGGGCTTCATCCGCGCCACCGTCGCGGCGCTGATGAGCTTCGGCGCGAAGGTTCCGCCGATGAGCGCGGTCGAGATCACCGCGTCGGCGAGCGCGCATTGATCGCCGAGCAGCTCCTGCTGGCGGGCGCGATCCTCGTCGGAGAGCTCCCTGGCGTAGCCGCCGCCGGCGGACGCGGAGCGCTTCAGTTCGATTCCCACCCACTTGGCGCCGACCGACTCGATCTGCTCCTTCACCTCGGGTCGGACGTCGGTGGCGACCACGTTGGCGCCGAGTCGGCGCGCCGTGGCGATCGCCTGGAGCCCCGCCACGCCCGCGCCGATCACGAAGATGCGAGCCGGCAGGATGGTTCCCGCCGCGGTCATGAACATGGGGAAGTAGCGGGGCAGTTCGGCAGCCGCGAGCAGTGCGCCGCGGTACCCGGCGATGTTCGCCATCGACGAGAGCGTGTCCATGGCCTGCGCCCGCGTGATGCGCGGGATGGCGTCGGTCGAGAAGGCGGTGATGCGCCGGTCCCGCAGCGCCCGCACCGCGTCGAGGTTGCGAAGCGGCAGCAGTCCCGCGAGCAGCATGCAGCCTTCGGGCATCGCGGCGATCTCCGCGTCGCTCGGCGCGCCGATCCGCAGCACCATCTCGGCGCCGGCGAGCGCCAACGACGAGTTCGGCTCGATCACCGCGCCCGCGCGGGCGAACGACTCGTCGGCGATCGACGCGCCGGCCCCCGCGCCCTGCTCCACCGCGACCTGGTACCCGGCGTCGACGAGTTTCTTGACGGTCTCCGGCACGAGCGCGACGCGGGTTTCGCCGTCACGCGTCTCCTTGAGCACCGCCAATCGCATCGAGTGCATGTTGTAGCGAATCGTCTGAAGGGCTGCGGAACGCAAGGCGCGGCGAGCGGCGTCGCGTTGCTGGAGTATCGGGCCGGATCCTGCAATACTCGTGCGCCGCCGCCCAAGTACGGGCGTCTCGTGGTGCGGAAGGAGGCCAACATGACGATCGATCGAATGTCGAGGAGCGCTCGTGTCGGACTGGCGGGAGCCGCGGCATCGGCGGTGCTGACGATTCCGCTCTCCGGCTGCGTGTTCGCGGCCTCCAAGCAGAGCGCAACGACGACCGCGAGTCGAAGCGTCGCCGGCGTGACGATGCTCCAGGTCGAGAATCGAAACGGGGCGGTGACCGTGAGCGAGGACGCCACGGCCGCCGGCCTCGAGGTCAGCGCCGAGATCCGTTGCTGGGCG
>VGXK01000308.1 GCA_016873355.1 Phycisphaerae bacterium
AGACCGCGCAGGTGCAGAGCGCGCGGGACATCTCGCGAACGATCGTGGCCACCAGGAACGGCGCGCCGATCACGCTCGGCGAAGTGGCGGACGTTCGGCTCGGACCAGCGCCGAAGCGAGGCACGGCGGCGAACCAGGGCGCGCCGGCGGTGGTGCTCTCGGTGCAGAAGTCGCCGGGCACGAACACGCTGCGGCTCACGGGCGAGATCGATCGGGCGCTCGA
This sequence comes from Phycisphaerae bacterium, assembly GCA_016873355.1. Classification (GTDB taxonomy): domain Bacteria; phylum Planctomycetota; class Phycisphaerae; order Phycisphaerales; family SM1A02; genus VGXK01. The sequence continues at coordinate 224 of VGXK01000308.1, forward strand.
TCGCATCTCGGAGACGCTGCCCCCCGGAATGCGGATCGATCGCGAGGTCTTCCGGCAGAGTCGCTTCATCGAGCGCTCCGTGTCGAACCTGCTTCATGTGCTGCGCGACGCCACGATCATCGTGGCGGTGGTGCTCGTGCTCTTCCTGCTCAACGTGCGCACCACGCTCATCACGCTCACGGCGCTGCCGCTTTCGCTCGCGGCCGGATTGCTCGTGATGGACTGGATCGGACTCACGCTCAACGTGATGACGCTCGGCGGGCTCGCGGTGGCGGTCGGCGTGCTCGTCGACGATGCGATCATCGACGTGGAGAACGTGCATCGAAGGCTCGGCGAGAACGCGGCCCGGCCGCTCGATCGGCGGCGCACCGCGGTCGAGGTGATCTTCGACGCGAGCAACGAGATCCGGCCGGCGATGGTCTTCGCCACCGTGATCATCGTGATCGTCTTCGTGCCGCTGCTCTTTCTCCAGGGCATCGAGGGGCGCTTCTTCGCGCCGCTCGGCATCACCTACATCGTGTCGATTCTCGCGTCGCTCGCGGTGGCGCTCACGGTGACGCCGGCGCTCTGCAAGGTGCTGCTCGGCGGGCGACGCGGCGGCGCAGGCGAAGGCGCCGCCGCGAACGCGGTCGCGAGCGCCGCGGCGCGAGTTCACGGCGACGGCTGGCTCGTCCGCTGGCTGAAGCGCCGCTACGAACCGTCGCTTCGATGGTCGCTCTCGCATCGCGGGCTCGTGCTCGGCGGCGCGGCGGTGGCCATCGTGCTCACCGCACTGCTCGCGAAAACCTTCGGCACCTCGTTCCTGCCGCAGTTCAACGAAGGATCGCTCACCGTCTTCGTCTCGACGCCACCGGGGACTTCGCTCGCGGAGACCGATCGCTCGTCGATCGCGATCGAAGGGCGGCTCATGGAGATCGAGGGCGTGCGCAGCGTCACGCGCCGCACCGGACGCGCCGAGCGCGACGAGCACGCCGAGCCCGTGTCGAGCAGCGAGATCGAAGTGGTGCTCGATCCGGTGGCGGATCCGTCGCGGGTGCGCACGCGGATCGCCGAGATCGCCCGCAGCGTTCCCGGCGTCACGGTGCAGATCGGGCAGCCGATCGAACATCGGCTCTCGCACATTCTCTCGGGCACGCCGGCCGCGATCGCGATCAACGTCTACGGCGAGGATCTCGCCGTGCTTCGCTCGCTTGCCAAGGAGATCGAAGGCGCGGTGAAGACGATTCCGGGGGCGCGAGACGTGAATGCGAATCGGGAAGTGCTCATCGAGTCGCTGCCGATCCGCTATCGGCACGACGATCTTGCCGCCGCGGGCCTCTCGCCCGCCGACGCCGCCGAGCAGGTGCAGATGGCGATTCTCGGAGAGACCGTGGCGCAGGTGAACCAGGGCATGCGCCGATTCGATCTCGTGGTGCGATTGGCGCCCGAGGAGCGAGAGCGGATCGAGCAGATCGAGAACCTCATGCTGCGCTCCGACGACGGGCGCTGGGTGCGTCTTGCCGAGGTGGCCGACATCGGTCCGGAGCGCACGAGCAACCTCATCGCCCGCGAGAACGCGCAGCGCAAGGCGATCGTCTCGCTCAACGTCGCCGACGGATACAACCTCGGCGACCTCATCGCCCAGGTGCGCGAGCGCGTGGAGCCGATCGTGAAGCGAGCCGGCGACACCGTGGAGTTCGGCGGTCAGTTCGAGGCGCAGCAGTCGGCGTCGCGCACGCTGCTGCTGGCGGGCGCGGGCATCGCGCTCGTCATGCTGCTCCTGCTCCAGGTCTCCACCGGATCGCTCAAGGTGGCGGCGCTCGTCATGGTGAACCTGCCGCTCGCGGTGATCGGCGGCATCGCGGCAATCTTCGTGCTCGATTCGTTCATGAGCGGCGGCGTGTTCGGGATCTTCACGAACGCGCTAGCGCTCGTGGGCATCGGATCGCGTCCGTACCACGCGCCGGTGATCTCGATCGCCAGCCTCGTGGGATTCATCACGCTCTTCGGCATCGCGGTGCGGAACGGAATCCTGCTCGTGAATCACTACCGCCATCTCATGGAGGTCGAAGGCAAACCGATCGGCGACGCGATCGTTCAAGGATCGATCGAGCGCCTGGTGCCGATTCTCATGACCGCGCTCAGCGCGGCGCTGGGGCTGGTGCCGTTGGCGCTGGCGGCCGGTCGGCCGGGCAGCGAGCTGCTGGCGCCGCTGGCGGTGGTGGTGCTCGGCGGGCTGCTGACCTCCACCTTTCTCAACCTCATCGTCGTCCCGGCGGGCTTCGCACTCGTACATCGAGTGCGTCCGCCGATCCATGCTTCGTCCGCAACCAAAGGAGTCTGACCATGCATCGTCGAACGATCGCTCTCATCGTGTCCGCGCTCTACCTCGGCGCGTCGCTTTCGCTCGCGGCGTGCGAGGAGAAGCCGGCGCCGCCCGCCAAGTCCGGCGATTCCGGCTCCGGCGGCAAGAAGTCGAGCGCTCATGACCACGACCACGACCACGACCATGATCACGATCACGACAAGGATCACGCGCATGACCATGACCACGATCACGGTCACTCCGGCAAGGTGATCGACCTGGGCACCGCCACGATCGGCTCCTTCACCGTGAAGGCCACGCGCGATGTCGGCGAGATCGTCGCGGGCAAGGATGCGCCGATCGACGTCACCGTCACGGCCGCGGCGGGCGGATCCGCCAAGGCGAGCGCGGTGCGCTTCTGGATCGGCACGGAGGACGGCAGGGGTTCGGTGAAGGCCAAGGCCGAGATCGAGAACCCGAAGGAGCCCAACCGCTGGCACACGCATGCGGAGATTCCGAACCCGATTCCCGCGAACAGCAAGCTCTGGGTCGAGATCGAGGTCGAGGGCGGCAAGTCCGTGACCGGCAGCTTCCCGCTCAAGAACTGATCTCCGGCTCCGCCGCGATGCGAGGGCAAGGCATTCGTGCCTTGCCCTCGCAAGCGATTCGGGCTGGCGGGAGTGACCCTCCGGCGGCTGCGCCGCCTTCGGGATCCCGCCACGCGTGCCGCTGCGCAGCCCGCTCGTCCCGCGGCTGCGCCGCGGTCCGACGCCCGATGAAACGACGCGAGCCGACCTTGCGGTCGGCTCGCGCCTCATTCATCGGGCTGGCGGGATTGACCCTCCGGCGGCTGCGCCGCCTTCGGGATCCCGCCACGCGTGCCGCTGCGCAGCCCGCTCGTCCCGCGGCTGCGCCGCGGTCCGACGCCCGATGAAACGACGCGAGCCGACCCTGCGGTCGGCT
>VGXK01000309.1 GCA_016873355.1 Phycisphaerae bacterium
AGAAGCGGCGGCAATTGATGGACGAAACTGTCCTGCTGCCAGGCACCGTCCGCGATGAGCAGATTGAGACGGGACGGTGGTTGGGCGGGTCCGCGGACCATGTCGTGCCCGACCTTGGCAAGAGCCGTGCCATGAACGACCCGTGGCGATCGACTCCTCGGGTGGAGCCGCATGGAACGGCGTCGCCGGTGCCTTCCACCCGCCCCGGCAACCCTCGAAACGCCTGCCAAAGTGGCGGAATCGCCCGAATGTCGCCGGGACGCAAGGCTCGTCTTGCGATGGCTTGCCGGCCGCCGCAAGATGCCCGATCCATGACTCCCGGCCAGACCCTTTCGAAACCGCGGGATCCGTTGGCGCCGCCGTCGTCGGTCGACCCGTCGCTGGCGGTGCTGTCGGTCGCGTCCATTCGCGCTCCTGGATTCTCGCCGCCGAGCGGTCGGGTGGTCGTTCGCGGCTGGGTGCGCACGCGACGCGACTCGAAGGCGGGCGTGTCGTTCGTGAATCTCTCGGACGGGAGCTGCTTCGACTCGCTTCAGCTCGTGGTGCCGAGCTCGCTCGGCAATTACTCGGAGGCGACGAAGCTCACCGCGGGCTGCGCGGTCGAGGCCTCCGGCACGCTCGTGATGGGACAAGGCAAGGTTCCGGCGCTCGAGATGCAGGTCGACTCGCTTCGCGTGCACGGCTGGGTGGACGACCCGGACACCTATCCCATCCAGCCGAAGGCGCACACCTACGAATACCTTCGCGAAGTGGCGCACCTGCGCCCGCGCACGAACTCGTTCGGAGCGCTCGGGCGCGTGCGGCACTCGATGGCGAACGCGATCCACCGCTTCTTCCATGAGAACGGCTTCTTCTGGATCCACACGCCGATCGTGACCGCGAGCGATTGCGAAGGCGCGGGCGAGATGTTCCGCGTGTCCACGCTGGACATGGCGAATCTTCCGCGCACGCCGGAAGGCGGCGTCGACTTCTCGAAGGACTTCTTCGGGCGCGAATCGCATCTCACCGTGAGCGGCCAGCTCAACGTGGAGTGCTGGTGCCTGGCGATGTCGAAGGTCTACACCTTCGGGCCGACCTTCCGCGCGGAGAACTCGAACACGAGCCGCCACCTCGCGGAGTTCTGGATGATCGAGCCGGAGGTGGCGTTCGCCGATCTCGCGGCGAACGCGACGCTCGCGGAAGCGCTGCTCAAGTTCGTCTTCCGCGCCGTGCTGGAGGAGCGAAGCGATGACCTCAAGTTCTTCGCGGAGCGCGTGGACAAGGAGTGCGTTGCGAGGCTCGAGAAGCTCGTCGAGGCGAGCTTCGAACGCATGGACTACGGCGACGCGATTCGTGCGCTCGAGAAGGCGGCCGGCGGCGGGCACAAGTTCGAGTTCCCGGTGAGGTGGGGAATGGACATGCAGAGCGAGCACGAGCGCCATCTCACCGAGGTGCTCGTCGGTCGCCCCGTCGTGGTGATGAACTATCCGAAGGAGATCAAGGCCTTCTACATGCGCCAGAACGACGACGGGCGCACGGTCGCGGCGATGGACGTGCTCGCCCCGGGAATCGGCGAGATCATCGGCGGCAGTCAGCGCGAGGAACGGCTCGATCTGCTCGACAAGCGCCTCGACGAGATGAAGCTCGATCGCGCCGCCTATTGGTGGTATCGCGATCTGCGTCGGTACGGCACCGTGCCGCACGCGGGATTCGGGCTCGGATTCGAGCGCACGATCTCGTACGCCACGGGACTCGGCAACGTGCGCGACTGCATTCCCTTCCCGCGAACGCCCAAGAACTGCCTCTTCTGAGAATCGGCGGCGAGGCGCCGCGAAGCGCACCGCCGCGAAGGAGCCGCATGCAGTGCAACATCGACGCCAGGGGCAAGGCGGTGCGGCTCGTGATCGGCGTGATCACGCTGCTCGCCGGACTTGCGCTCTGCGGTTGGTGGTGGAGCGGCGGCGCGGAGGCGCGCCAGTGGCCGCTCTGGACCTCGCTCGGCGCCATCGCCGGCGGCCTTTTCGCGATCTACGAGGGAGCGTCCGGCTGGTGCGCCTTGCGCGCGCTCGGCATGAGGACGCCGTTCTGACGACCGCTCCGCCGCGGCGCCTCCCGGCGGCGCCGCGAACGGAGCGGAACCTGCTCACCAGCCGATTGAGACTCGTGCGACCGAGTCGCTGACGGGGGCGAGAGCCGTTCCTCCTGAGTCGTCACCGCTCGAGCGATGCGAAGTCGATCTCAGCGCCATCCTCGGCGCTGGCCGCGACCGTAAGCGCGTGCGTGATCGTGGCGGTGGGCATGCGTGAAACGGTGCCCGTGAGCGTGTCCACCGTGCCATCCGCCGCCGTACGCGGTGTGCGCCACGACCGGCGCCGCAACGATGCCGCACGAGGACACGACCGGAGCACACACGACCGGCGCGGGAGCGCACACCGTCTGGACCGGAGCGCACACGGTCTGAACCGGCGCGCAAACCTGGACCGGAGCACAGACGGTTTGAACCGGGGCGCAGACGGTCTGAACCGGCGCGCACACGGTCTGCACCGGCGCGCAGACCTGCACCGGGGCGCAGGTCTGGATCGGAGCGCCCCATCCGTTGCCGAAGGTGAACGAGAAGCTCACTCCGGCGAGCGCCTGCGAACCGGCGAGCGTGCTGAGAGCGGAACCGAGAACGAGCGTGGCGAACTTCATGGCGGTCTCCTTTGCGATCGGAGCGGTGTCTGCCGCTTCCGTCGCGTGGGAGACAGCGATCGAGCGCTCGTATTCCGTGACGCGATCGCGTGCGTGGGCGGCGTCGCTACGGCGTCCAGCCGAACATCTCGACGGGAATCTCCGTCCGCGACTGTCCGGGACCCTCCCAGTCCATCCGCAGGGCCGAGTCGCCCCCGGCGTTGAAGTACTCCACGCGGATCGCGTGCCAGCCCTCCGCGAGCGCAACCTCCGCGTCACGGCGCGTGGCCACGTGCAGGCCGTCGATGTCGACGACCACGCGACCGCCGATCAGCAGCCTCGCGCCGTCGTCGGATTCGAGACCCAACCGCCAGACTCCATCACGCGGAACACGCAACAGCCCTTCGAAGACGATCGCGAAGTGCTCCTTGCGCGGGCGCTGATCGAGCGAGAGCGGCGGAACGACCAGCGAACCGACGACCTTGGCTCCGTCGATGTCGGCGAGCTTCTCGAAGCGATCTCGCGTCGAGAATGTGGCGCGAAGCCCGGGGGTCGGGCCAAGCGCCCTCGTCACCGGAGTTTGCGGCATCACCTTGGTGAACTCCCGCAGCGACGTGGCCGAACGCGGAATCTCGCCCTCGAAGATTCGGGCGCTCAGCGTGCAGGATCGATCAAGCGTGACGGCGCCCTGTGCAACCGGACTCATGCCGTTGGGCTCGCTGCCGTCGAGCGTGAAGCGGATGATCTCGCCGGCGCGAGCGCCCGAAAGCGTGACCTGCGTGCGATCGACGAACAGCGTCGAGAGCGCCTCG
>VGXK01000310.1 GCA_016873355.1 Phycisphaerae bacterium
AGCGGGGCGACTGGCGCGGGAGACGCTCGCGATCTCGAACGACGAGGTCGGCTCGCTCGCCCTGCGTCACGCGCACGCGCGGGTGCTGCTCGGCGACGTGCTCGCGCGTCGAGGCGAGTTCGCGGATGCGGAGGCGATTCTGCTCGAAGCGCATGCCGCGCTCGAACCGCGCAAGTCGATGCCGCATCTCCGGTGGGACGCGGCGAATCTGCTCGCGCGACTCTACGAGCGCTGGGAGGCCGCGGAGCCCGGGCGCGGCAAGGCGGCCGAAGCGGAGGCCTGGCGTCTGCGCCGCGACGCAGCGCCCGATGAGTCGCCGAAGCGCGAGGCCGCGACTCCGTAGCGATCGGGCCGGAGGCCGATCTCGCGCCGCGCATGCTCAACGATCCTGGACCGACGAACAGTTCGGTCGACATCGGCGCGTACGAACTCGGCGCGGGGGCGCGCCGAAGATTCGATCCAGCCCATCAGGGTCGGCCGCGCACTCGCGGATCGGGCGTTGACAGGCTCGCCGGGCTGCGCGACGATCTCCGCATGGCCTCCGCGCTCGATCCTTCGGCGCTGCGTGATCGACTCTCACGCTTCCCCGCGGCGCTTCGCGCGGCGGCGCTGATCGCGTCGCCGGCCGATCGGCGCTGGAAGCCGGCGCCCGAGCACTGGTCGATCCTGGAGATCTGCTGCCATCTGCTCGACGAGGAGCGCGAGGATTTCCGCGTGCGCGCGGAACTCACGCTGCGCGACCCCTCGCAGGAGTGGCCGAAGCTCGATCTCGAGAAGGTCGCCGAGAAACGGCGCTACAACGAGCGCGAGTTGGAGTCGACCCTCGAGGACTTCGCGAAGGATCGGGCCGCGAGCATCGCGTGGATCGACTCGATCGCCGGAAATGCCGAGTGGTCCCGCGCACGCGTGCACCCGAAGTTCGGGCCGCTGGCGGCGGGCATGCTGCTGGCGTCGTGGGCCGCGCACGATGCGCTGCACCTGCGCCAGATCTCGAAGCGCCTGCACGAGATGGCGGCGCGCGACGCGGGTCCGTACGAGATCAAGTACGCCGGCGATTGGTGAACGGCGACGCGCCGCGCGGCGTTCACGGCCCGGCGCCGGTGCCGAAGCCGTCGTCCGTGGGCAGCACCGGCTCGCCTTTCGCGTTCCTCTGAATCACCTTGAATTGATCGGCGATGAAGAGCGGCTTCGCCGACTCGAGCGCGAGTGCCTCGATCCGCTTCATGAGCGCAGCCACCTTCTCCGGGTTCGAGTGGGCGACGTTCTTCGACTCGGCGGGATCGTCCGCGAGATTGAAGAGCTCCACGCGCGACGGCAGCAGCGTTCGCCAGACGAGCTTCCAGTCGCCGTCGCGAACGGCGGCTCGGAACGGCTCGATGTTGTAGATCACTTCCGTGCGCGGCGACGGCTTGCCTTCGCTGATCGTCGTCCAGACGTTCAGGCCGTCGATCGGCTTGCACCCGTTCGTGCTTGCGCCCGCGAGCGCCGTGACGGTGGGGAAGATGTCGACGATGTGGATCACTTCGTTCACGACCTGCGGCTTGATGCGGCCCGGCCAGTTCGCGATGGCGCACACGCGCGTTGCACCTTCATAGAGCGTGCCCTTGCCTTCGCGGTACGGCCCGTTGTCGCAGGGGAGCGTGACCTTCGACATGTCCGCCATCACGCCCGCGAACATGGCGTTGCGCGTGCCGCCGTTGTCGCTGTGGAAGAGGATGAGCGTGTTGTCGCGGATTCCGGCCTTGTCGAGGGCGGCGACCACTCGGCCGATCTCGTCGTCGAGGATCGACACCATTGCCGCGTAGGTGCGTCGCGTGGGATCCGAGATGTTCGAGTACTTCTCGATTGTTTCCGGCGGCGCCTGGTACGGCGTGTGCGGCGCGTTGAACGCGAGATAGAGGTAGAGCGGCCGCGCGGGATCGTGCGTTTCGATGAGTTTCGCCGCGTCCTTGCCGAGCAGCGTCGTCGTGTAACCCTCTTCGCGCACCGGTTCGTTGTCGCGGAACCAGTCGAGCACGCCGTGCTCGTCGTGCGTGAAGTAGTCGAGTTCGCCGATCATCGCGCCGTACTGGTAGTCGAAGCCGCGCTGCTTCGGCCACCACTTCCTGTCCGCATGACCGAGATGCCACTTGCCGATGATCGCGGTGTCGTACCCCGCGTCCTTGAGCACTTGCGGGAGCAGGCGCTCCGAGAGATCGAGCCCGTACGCCGAGACGGACGGGATCACGGCCGTCTGAAGTCCGTATCGAAACGGATAGCGCCCCGTCATGATCGCCGCGCGCGTGGGCGTGCACATGGGCTGCACATAGAACTGCGTGAAGCGAGCGCCGCCGGCGGCGAGCGTGTCGAGATTCGGCGTCCTGATGTCCGTGCAGCCGTTGAAGCCGACATCCTTCCAGCCGAGATCGTCGGCCACGATGTGCACGATGTTGGGCGGCGGAGCCGTTGTGGTGGCGGCTGCGTCCGGCGCGGATGCGGGCGCGGCTGCAACCGTGAGGTCTGCTGCGACGGCGACGACAAGAAGCCGAATCAGGCCTGGAATCATGAACGGAGACTAACCGCGGCGTCGCATGGCGCGACGAGCACAACGAGCATCGACACCTCCGCAACGCCGTGCGCCGATCAGCCGATCCGCTGGCCCGGCGCCGAAGCGGCATGCGGTTCCGAACGCATGGACTTGCGGTTCCGGCGAGAATGTCGCGGAACGGTCCGCGCCGCAGGCCATGGAGAAGCGCCATGCTCACGAGTCTCATCGTCGTCGCCACGATCCTTTCGAATCCCAACGCTTCCGCCGATTCGGCGCCGCCAATGGCGCCCGGTCCTTCGTCGTCGGTCGCGGTCGCCGCGAGCAACGCCTTCGGCGTCGACCTCTTCAAGGCGATGGCGAAGGACTCGCCCGACGGAAACCTCTTCCTCTCGCCGTTCTCGATCTCGATGGCGCTGACGATGACCGCCGAGGGCGCGCGCGACGAGACCGCGACGCAGATGGCGACGGTGCTGCACTTCCCGGCGTCGGCGAAGGCCGGTGATCGTCCCGTCACCGCCGTGCACGAGTCGTTCGCCTCGCTCTCGCGCCAGTTGGCGGCGGCGCAGGGCGACACGGACGCGAAGACGACGGCGAAGATCGCCGAGCTCCGCGCCGCGCTCGACGCCGCGAACGACCGCACGCGCGAGCTCGAGTCCAGGGGCGACGGATGGCAGGAGGCGCACCGATCGCTGCAGGAAGCGCAGCGGCTGGCGAGCGAGCTCAACGCGCTGCTGGCGACCGTCGATCGCTTCGACCTTCGCATCGCCAACGCGCTCTGGGTGGCCAAGGCGTATCCGCTCGCGGACGAATTCGAGGCGACGGTCGATCGCTTCTACGGCTCCGGCGCTGCGAACGAACTCGACATCGCCGGCGACACGGAGGGGGCGCGCAAGCGCATCAACGGCTGGGTCGAGGATCGAACCGAGCACCG
>VGXK01000311.1 GCA_016873355.1 Phycisphaerae bacterium
GACGACTCAGGCGTCGCGAGCTGGCGTTGGCGAGACGAGTGTGGCAAGGAGGGCGAAGCAGGCGGATCTTGAGGATCCGCCGATGGAGCCCGACGATGCCACACGAAGTCGCAGCCCGCCAGATCGCTACGAATGAGGAGGAACCGCTCTAGCCGCGTGATTCGTCCCGCGTTCCGCTCGCTCGCTCGCACGGACTCAGGCGGGCGTGCCGAGCGCCTTGCGGACTTCCTCGACGAGCTGCGTGGCCTGGAAGGGCTTGAAGAGGAAGCAGCTCAGCCCCTCCTGGCTCGAACGCACGATCGAGTGGTTCGGGTCGTAGCCGAAGCCGGTCATCAGGATCACGGGCGTCTCGCCGTGCGCGTCGCGCGCGGCGCGGAAGATCTCGTAGCCGTTGCGATCGGGAATCCGCACGTCGCTGATGACCAGGTGGTACGGCGAACCCGACGCAGCGGCGTTGCGGATCGCGTCGATCGCCTGCGCGCCCGAAGCGAAGGAATCGACCTGCGCGCCCGCGTCGCCGAGCACGGTCTGGATCGTTTCGCGGATCTGCGGCTCGTCGTCCGCCACGAGCACGCGACGCCCGGAGATCACCGTGTCGTGCCCGCGCCCGCGATCGATGCGATCGAGGCCGAGCACGGAGCGAGGTCCCTCGGCGCAGATGCGGATGCGGCGCTCGAGCGACTCGAGCGCCTGTTCGAGCTCCGCCACGATCGACGCGCCGTCCGGGTCGCCGTCGAGCCGCAATCGCAGCCGCGCCACGGAGCCGCGCAGACTCTGCACCGGAAGCGCGATCTCCTCGCGCAGCGCGCCCGAGATGCGCTGGTTCGTGGTGTAGCGCTCCACGATCAGCATGTCGAGGATCGTCATGGCCATGGCCACGTAGCGGCCGTAGAGCTCGAGCAGCAGGCGATCCTCGTCGTCGAAGCGGGCCGGCTGCTTCGACTCGAGATTGAGCGTTCCGGAGACCCGCTCGTCGAGCTTGAGCGGCACGGTGACGCTGCTTCGCGCCTCCGGAAGCCCGCCCATGAAACGAGGCTCCTTCGAGGCGTCCGGGCAGACGACGCTTTCGCCGGTGGCCGCCACGAATCCCGTGAGTCCGTTGCCTTCGGCCCGCGCGAAGAGGTTCACGCCGATGCGGAGCGGCTCGATTCCCTTGCTGATCACGAGTTCGAGCTGCTGCGTGTCGCGATCGAGCAGCCGCACCTCGAAGTCGTCGCAGTGGAAGATCGTGCGGAGCGCTTCGACGATGCGCCCCTCGATGAGCTTGATGCGCTCCGCCACGTTGAGCGGGTTCACGATCAAGGCGTCGAGCGCCAGCAGGCTGGCGCCGGCGCGATCGACCTGCCGCACGCGATCGGCCAGGCGCTCGCGCGCGGTCGTCTCGTAGAGCACGCCCACCGCCCGCAGCGGCGCGCCGCCGGGCGAGAGCGGCGAGATGACCACTTCGAAGAAGCGACCGGCCGCGGAGAAGCGACGCAGGTGCACGCGCCGCGGGGCCTTGAGCCCATCGCGGATCTGATCGCGGCAGGCGTCGCTGAAGCGGGCCATCACCTCCGGCGGCTGCGAGGCCAGCCGGTTGTTCATCCAGATGATCTCGCCGCTCGCCTCCACCACGCCCACGCCGTCGCCGATCGCTTCGATCAACGGGGGATCGCCGGTGATTGCTTCGATGGGGGCGTCCGAGGGAGACATGCGGTTCCGCGCACGGCGCGCGAGGGGGCAAGTATAGATCGGCGTGTCGGCACTTCCGGCGCGAGTAAACTGCTCCACTCGCGCCGTCGCAGCTTCGACGATGACGGCGGGTCCCGGAACCGCCCCCGATGACGCCACGCGCTCCATGATCGAACTCGACGGCGTCAGCAGGCGGTTCGGTCCGGTCGAGGCGGTGCGGGACCTCTCCTTCGTCGTGCCCCGGGGAGTGGTCTGCGGATTCCTCGGACCCAACGGCGCCGGAAAGAGCACCACGATCCGCATGATCGCCGGGGCGATCGCTCCCGATTCCGGCGCGGTCCGGATCGAGGGCATCGACCTCGCGCTCGATCGCAGGCGGGCGCTCGCGTCGCTCGGCTGGCTGCCGGAACACGCGCCGCTTCCGCCCGACCTGCGGGTCGAGGAAACGATCGACCTTCGCGCGCGGCTGCACGGCATGCGGCGCGCCGAGCGGCGCTCCGCGGTGGATTCCGCCATCGACGCATGCCGACTGGCGCAGGTGCGCCGGCGCCTGTGCGGCCAATTGAGCAAGGGCTTCCGTCAGCGCGCGGGCCTGGCGTCGGCGATCGTGCATGGGCCGAGCGTGCTCGTGCTCGACGAGCCGACCTCCGGCCTCGATCCCGGGCAGATCGACGAGTTTCGCGCGCTCGTGCGCGAGCTCGCCGGGCGCACCACGATCCTGCTCTCCACGCATGTGCTTGCGGAGGTGGCGGCGATCTGCGGCAGTGTCGTGGTGATCGATCGCGGATCGCTGCTGGCGCAGGAGCGGATCGACGGAGGCGCGACGGCGGCGCGCGGAGCGACGGCCACGAGCGGCGCGTCCGCCGGCGCCGGCGCGGCGGCCTCGATCGAAGCGCTCTATCGAGGCCTGCTGGGAGGGCGGCTGCCGTGAGCGCGAAGCAGTCCGGTGCGGCGCAGGCAGCTCGGGCGCGTCACGGCGCGAGCGAAGGCTCGCGCGAGCGCGATCGCGCGGGCGCTCGTCCTCCCGCCGCGCTGCGGTGCGCGCTCGCCGTGGCGCGGCGCGAGTGGATGTCGCTCGTGCTGGCGCCGGTGGGGTGGATCGCGATCGCGGCGTTCGCGTTGCCGCCGGGAATCTCGTTCGCGCTCGGCACGGTCGTGCCCGGCGCGCCGGTGTCCATGCGGCTTCCGCTCGTCGTCGCCGCATGGTCGCTCTTCGTCGTCGCGCCGGTGCTTGCGTGGCGGAGCGTGGGCGAGGAGCGACGGCAGGGAACCTGGGATCCGCTCGTCTCGTCGCCGGCGGGCGCGGCGACGATCGTGCTCGCGAAGCTCGCGGCGCAGTGGGCGTTCCTGCTGCTGCTCCTGCTGCCGCTCGTCGCGCAGTGCGCGCTCGTCTCGATCGTGGCGCGACCCGATCTCGGCGAGTTCGCATGCGGACTGCTCGGCGTGCTGCTTGCAGGAGCGATGGTGCTCGCAAGTTCGTTCTGGTTCGCGATCGTGCCTCCCGGTCCCGCGGCGGCGTACCTGCTCACGATCGGAACCTGGTCGGCGTGGATCCTGCTCGGTCGGGCGCTGCCGCTCGTGGTGCCGCCGGGGTGGTCGGCGGCGGCGCACGCGATCGACCCGCTGCGCCGCGTCGACGACTTCCTGCTGGGAATGCTCGATCCCGCGGGCGCGATCTTCCTGATCGCCGTCGCCGCGTGGTTCGTGGTGGCCTCGATCGACGCGGTCGCCGACTCCGTGCGGCACGGTTCGGCGCCCGCGCGTCGGCCGGCGCGGGCCCT
>VGXK01000312.1 GCA_016873355.1 Phycisphaerae bacterium
GTCCTTCGTGAACGACGGTCTGCTGCCCAATCGATTTCCCTCGCCCGGCGAGCCGCCGCTCGACAACGCCGTCGATTCACCGCTGCTTTTCATCGAGATGGTGCGCCGGACCTGGCAGTTCACGCGGGACGACTCGCTCGTGCGGAATCTCGCCCCCGTGATGCAATCGATCATCGACGCGTACGCGAAGGGCACGCGGCACGGCATCGCCATGGACGCGAACGATTCGCTCATCGTGGCCGCCGAGCCGGGAACGCAGCTCACCTGGATGGACGCCAGGATCGGCGATCGAGTCGTCACGCCGCGCATGGGCAAGCCCGTCGAGATCAATGCCATGTGGCACTCCGCGCTGCTCTCGCTTGCCGAGATGTGCGCAGTCGACGGCGGACTTCCAGGCGTCGACGCGGCGAAGCTCACGGCGCTTGCGGCGAAGGTCAAGTCGAGCTTCGGCCGCTTCTGGAGCTCGCATCTCAATTGTCTTCACGACACGATCGACGGTCCCGGCGGACACGATTCGCTCGTTCGGCCGAATCAACTCGTCGCGGTGTCGTTGGGGCGCGATCTGCTTCCGCCGTTGCAGGCGAAGTCGGTCGTCGATCGCTGCATGCTCGATCTCTGGATGCCGTTGGGCGTTCGCACGCTCGCGCCCGGAAGTCCCGGATACGAACCGCGCTTCGGCGGTCCGCAGGAACGGCGCGATCAGGCGTATCACAACGGAACCGCGTGGCCGTGGCTCTTCGGGCCGCTCATGAAGGCGCACGAGCGCGTGCACCAGGATCACGAAGCGATCGCCGACTTCATGCATCCGTTCGTGAATCACCTGCGCGAAGCGTGCGTGGGCCAGGTGAGCGAAGTCTTCGACGCGGAGCCGCCGCACGGTCCCGGCGGGTGCTTCGCGCAGGCGTGGAGCGTGGCGGCGCCGCTCTCGCTCTGGCACTTCTGCCGTTGAGCTCGGCAGCGCGTCGGTTCCGGCGCGACATGGGCGCGGCGACGCGAAGCGGGCGGTCGACGGCGTTGCGCGCTACTTGATCGGCGTCCACTCGCCGAGCAGCGTGCCGAGGTCGAAGCCGTCGACCACGCCGTCGCCGTTGAAGTCGCTGCGAGGGTCGAAGTCGGGCGAGCCCCACGATGCGAGCAGCACGCCGAGGTCGTCGCCGTCGATCGAGCAGTCGCCGTTGAGATCGGCAGGCGAGATGAATGTCGGCGACGCGATTCTCGGGCCGCCGCCCGAGAGAATCTGCCCAACCACATTGATCGCGACCGGTGGACCCATCGAAGGCGATGGCGGCAACAGCAGATCCGCCAGCGCTTGGACCTCGCCGTCGATCCAGATGACCGACTTGGCCGGGAATTGGCTGCCGGCACCAAAGATCCAACCGCCGATGATTCCCGCGTCGTTGATGCAATACGCGTAGCCGGTGGAATAGCCCGGCAACAGCGGCAAGGCGATCGGAGCATCGTCGATCCAGAGCGTCGGGTAGGTGTAGATCTGACCGCTGATGACGATTCTCGACGCGCCCACAACGGCCCCGGGACTGTTGACGCCATAGCCGATCGTCGCCGTGTAGCCCGGGACCGGATCGAGGAAGGTGAGTGTGCCGGCCGTCCAGCGGAAGGCGCGGCCCGTCGTATTCTCATTGCCCGCGAAGCCGGCGATCGACCCTGACTTGGCCAAGCGCCACGCAGTTCCGCTCGTAAAGGGCGCCACGCTGATCGATGTCATTACACCCTGGTCGAGTACATACGGCATGCCGGCGCTGCTGCCGACAATGACGCCGGCATCGTTGATGTCGTTCGCGCGACTGTTGTTGGATCCCGGGGCCGGATCAATCAACTCGGCGCTCCCGTCCGGCCACCAGATCACTCCCTGCTGATACTGGCTGCTCGCTCCTGCATACATGAATCCCACGACGACGCCGTCGTTGTTCACGGCGTTCGCCTTCGCACCGAGCGCCGACGCTCCCGGCGGCATCGGCAGCACCTGCGGCATGCCGCCGGGCGGGCAGTAGATCGGGAGCCACCACTCCCCTTCCTCGGGCCAGCACATCAGGCGGTATCCGCACCAGGCACCAAGATCATTCAGTCCCGTGCCTGTATAGGCGTGATTCCCCTCCCACTCGCAGGCCCAGGGCGCCCATTGCGTCACGCTGTATTGACATTGAGCGAGGCCGCTGTCAGCCGCCGACAGCGCCGCGATCATCGCGGTGGTGAACACGCATGCTCGTCGACTCTCTGATTGCATCACGCGCTTTCTCAGGCGAGCTGCGATCGGGCCGGCGCCATGCGCCGACCCGATCGCCCATGTCGCCTCACCTAACCGCCGAACAGCCCTTCAAGCAGAGCACTCATCGTCTCGAAGTCAAGGGTCGAAAGCCAAGCCACGAATCCTTCGATCGTCTCGAATCCGAACTCCTCGGCGAGCGCCTGCGGCGTGATCGGACTCTCACCGCCTTCGGAACCCATCATTGACTCGCCTCCACCACCTCCGCCACCTAGGAAACCGGGGCAGGACCCCCAGTTTCCAAGGAGCGTGCCGATGTCGTCACCGTCCACAGCCCCATCGCAGTTGAAGTCTCCCGAGCAACCCACGCAGGCGCCCCATTGCCCGAGCAGCGTTCCGAGGTCGTCGCCATCGACAACGCCGTCTTCGTTCAGATCGCCTTGGCAGTGCATGGAGTTTTCGTACGCGCCCATGTCAACCGTCGTGTCGACGATCCGAGTCGTATCGTCCAAGTCCCACGGCAGCGTCTCGCCCGTACCGTTCGCATCGTTCACATCCTCGACATCGAGCGGAACGAGGGCGTTGCTTCCCTCGTCCTTCAGATCCGAGCACGCCTTGAGCCGGTAGTTGCCCATCGGCTCGTTCACGAAATTGGGCTCGACATCGACGACGCCGAGCGCAGGGACCGGGGTGATTCCCTGCACGCTCGATTCCTGTGTTGTCACCGGCACGCTCGTTGCCCAGATCTGCTGCTCGAGCACCGTGCTGCCCTGTGCAGAATTCCGGTAGATGATCGAGTTCTCGATCGTGGTAGGTGATCTGGTGAAGATGCCGCCGCCGAAACGCTCCGCTTCATTGCCGGCGACGGTCGAGTTTTGAACGATGAGCGATCCACTCTGCGAGTCCATGTCGATGGCAGCGCCGTCGGCTCGCGCTCCGATGGCGAGATTCCGCGCGAAAAGAGAGCCGGTGATGTCGGCGGCGAGACCGACGCTTTCCGCATGAAGTGCACCGCCCCGCGAGCCGTGCGTCTTGTCATTTCCGACCTTGTTGCCGACGAACGAGGAGTTGACGACGCGAAGGAGGTCTGCGCCTTCATCGACGAAGACAGCGCCGCCTACCATCGAGACCTCGAGGGCGTGGTTCTCGATGAAATCGGCTCGCACAAGCCGTAGAT
This sequence comes from Phycisphaerae bacterium, assembly GCA_016873355.1. Taxonomy (GTDB): domain Bacteria; phylum Planctomycetota; class Phycisphaerae; order Phycisphaerales; family SM1A02; genus VGXK01. The sequence goes on from VGXK01000312.1 coordinate 3,399, forward strand.
CGGCATCGCAGAGAATCGCGGCGCCTCCGATCGACGGGATCAACCCGCAGAGG
>VGXK01000313.1 GCA_016873355.1 Phycisphaerae bacterium
CACGCCTGGTCGAGCGTGACCCCGTCGATCCACTCCATCACGAGGAACGGAACGCTGCCGCGCGTCTCGACCTCGTAGACGGGGCAGAGCCCTTCGTGCCGAAGCCGGGCCATCGATCTCGCCTCTTCGAGCAGGGCGCGGTCGAACTCCGCCAGCGGCGCGGGCGCGCCGGGAACGACCGAGCCGCGCAGGAACTTGATCGCCACCGGTCGCTCGAGCTTCGAGTCGAAGGCCTCGAAGACGAGGCTGTGGCCGCCGGCGCCGGCGGCTCGCTCGATGCGGTATCGATCGCCGGCCTCCCGCCTGGCCCAGGCGAGCCACTGATCCGGCGTTGTGATTCCGGCCTCGGATTTCCCTTGCGCACGAGGTCGATCGTGCCACGGCGGAGAATCGGATCCGGTGCGTTCGTCGCTCAAGGCGAGCAAGCCCTCCAGGCGCACCGCCGGACGACGGCGCCTGCTGCCGCCGACTCGATCCGCGTCGAACGGAGCGCCGTCAGCCGGCGCCGCCCTGCGCCACGCGGGCCGACGCGCGGGCTCGATCGACCGGGGGCGCCGAGGCCGCTCGCTCGTCGGTGCGGTAGACGCGCCGAATGCGCTGGTTCAGCCGGCAGAGGAACTCGTACGGCACGATTCCCGCCGCCGCCGCCACGCTCGCCAGGTGATTCGGTGCGTCGCGATCCTCGCCGACGAGCTCCACTTCCGCGCCGACGCCTTCGCCCGGCAACTCGGCAAGACCCTCGACGTCGCTCAGGTCGATCGCGATCTGGTCCATGTTCACGGCGCCGATCACCGGCGCCCATCCCTCGATCTCGCCGTGCAGCCCCGCGGCGCGAACGCGCACCTGGCGAGGATCGCGCCCGGTTCGGCACATCGGGTATCCGTCGGCATAGCCGACCGGAATGAGTCCCACGCGCGTCTCGCGCTCCGCCGTCCAGTGGCTTCCGTAGCCGACGCTGGCGCCGGCCGGAATGCACTTCACCTGCGCGAGCTGGCTGCGCCACGAAAGGATCGGCCGCAACTGCTCGCTCTCCCAGAGCACCTCGCCGCTCTCGATGCCGTCGAGCGCGAGTCCCGTCCACGCCAGCCCGAATCGCACCATGCTGCGATGGAAGCGTCGATGCCGCAGCGCCGCGTAGCTCGACGCCACGTGCACGATGCACTCCGCCGGCACGCACGCGCGATCGCGCTCGAGCACGCCGTCGAAGGCGGCCATCTGCGCCCGCGTGCGCTCGGGATCGCAGCGCGGATTCGAGAAGTGCGTGAAGATTCCCGCGAGCCGCACCCATCGGCTTGCGGCGATGCGACGCAGCACCTCGCCCGCCTCCTCGGGAAGGCAGCCGCCGCGACTCATGCCCGTGTCCACTTCGAGATGCACGGGAACCGGCGTGGCGAACTTCTCCGCCAGTCGCTGAAGCTGTTCGAGATGCCGAAGGTCGTGAACGGTCAGATGCAACGAACCCGACACGAGCATTCGGTAGAGATCGTCGCCTCGCGAGAAGTCGCGCACCGGCATGAGCACGAGCACGGGCTTGCCCACGGCCGCCGCCGCGAGCGCCGCCGCCTGCTCCGGACTGAAGACCGCGAACAGGTCGGCGCCGCCCATGGCCATGCGCTTCGCCACGCGCGCAGCGCCGAGTCCGTACGCGTCCGCCTTCACCACCGGGCAGAGCAGGCACCCGTCGCCCACCATCTCGCGCATCACGGCGAGGTTGTGGTCGATCGACGAGAGATTGATCTCGATGACGCTCGACTCGGCCATGAACATCGGACGGCGCTGACGCGCCTCGTCCCTCCGTGGATCGCTTCGAGTGCGGCGCAAGGCCGCCTCGTGTAGTATCGGCCGCGGCGGGAACCTACCATGACTCGCCGCTTGCGACGCACGCACGCGTCCTCCACACGCTCTTGACCGCGCACGAGACCTTCGACACCTCGCGGACCTTCGGCGACCTCGGACTCCCGGAGCCGTTGCTTCGCGCGGTCACGGAAAAGGGCTTCACGCACCCGACCCGGATTCAGGCGGCGCTCATCCCCCCCGCGATCGCCGGAAGGGATTGCCTCGGCCAGGCCAAGACCGGCACCGGAAAGACCGCGGCGTTCGGGCTTCCGATGCTCGCCCGCCTCGACCCCAAGTCGCAGTTCACGGGGCTCATCCTGGTGCCCACGCGCGAGCTGGCGGTGCAGGTGACCAAGGAAATGCACGATCTGGCCAGGCACAGCCACCACCACGTGGCGGCGATCTACGGCGGGCACGCCGTCCGCGCGCAGGCCCACAAGCTCGAGAAGGGCGTGACGATCGTGGTCGGCACGCCCGGCCGAATCATGGACATGCACTCGCGCGGCCTGCTGCCCTACCACCAGGTGCGCTTCGCCGTGCTCGACGAAGTCGACCGCATGCTCGACATCGGCTTCCGCGACGACATCCGCAAGATCCTCGGATCGATGAAGCAGCGCCCGCAGACGGTCTTCGTCTCGGCCACGATCGCGGGAGAGATCGAGCGCCTGGCGCGCTCGTACATGAACAACCCGGAGAAGCTCGTCACCTTCGAGAAGAGCCTCACCGTGTCGCAGGTGAAGCAGAGCTACTTCTCGGTGGAGCCCTGGGACAAGCGCCGGCTGCTGCTCCACCTGCTCACCCACGAGGAGCCCGATCTCACGGTGGTCTTCTGCCGCACGAAGCGCACCGTCGACACGGTCGCCGAGTTCCTTTCGCGGCACAAGATCGACGCGCACGCGATGCACGGCGACATGTTCCAGAAGAAGCGGGACCGCGTGATGGATCGGCTGCGAGGCGGCGAGCTGAGCGTGCTCGTGGCGAGCGACCTGGCCGCGCGCGGGCTCGACGTGGAGGACATCTCGCACGTGGTGAACTACGACCTGCCGGAGGATCCCGAGGTCTACATCCATCGCATCGGCCGCACGGCGCGAGCCGGGCGCGAAGGCGTGGCGTGGAGCTTCGTCTGCCCGGACCAGGGGGAGCTGCTCACCGCGATCGAGATGCTCGCGAACGTCGAGATTCCGCGCACGCACTACGAGGACTTCACGCCGGGCCCCGTGCCCGCCGACGTCTCGGCGCAGCGTGATCTCGATGCGAAGCGCCGCGAGCACGCGGAGAAGACGAAGAACCGCTTCGCCGCGCCGCCGCCGGCAAGCGCGGCGCCGGGCGAAGCGCCGCCGGCCGCCGATCCGAGCAAGTTCCCGGGAGGCCTCGTGCCCACCGCCATGCCGCAGCGACGACTCGGCGGACGCGTGCCGGGACGACGGCGGTGAGCGACGCGATCGCTTCGAGTCGGCCGATGGTCGGGCTCGAGACCGCGGTGCTCACGCACGGTCTGCCGCGCGAGTCGTGGCGCACGCTGTCGACGAAGCATCGCGCGCTCGGCGAGGCGCCGCCGTGGCTCGACTCGAAGGCGCCGCTCCATCTCGCGGCGGTTCGCGCGATGCGGGACGCG
>VGXK01000314.1 GCA_016873355.1 Phycisphaerae bacterium
TCCCCGTGCGGATCCCGCGCGAACGCGTCCGGGGTCAACGGACGCGGATGCGACGACCGAGCCGCCGCTTGCGGTTGATGATCTTCCGTCCCTTGCTCGTGCTCATGCGGGCACGGAAGCCGACGGAGCGGACCTTCTTGATCCGGCTGACTCGATGGGGGTAATGCATGGCGAGTCGCGGATCGTAGTGAAGGCCGGAATTTGACGCAAGCCTTCGCGCGATCGAGGGTTGGCTACGGCGCGGCTGGAACGCCCTCCGGGCAGAGCGCCTCGGGCTCGATCGTGGCGTCGAATTCGGGCTTGTAGCTGATCATCGTTTCGTTCGTTCCCGCCGGGATGCCGAACGACGCAGGCACCTCCCGAATCGCGCGAAGGCGATGAAGCGCGCCGGTCGCGTCGATCCAGAGGCGAAGGTCCTGATCCATCCAACCGTGGGCGTCGATCACGGCGCACGCGACGCCGTCGATCGTTTCGTCGGCGGCCCGCGCGGCGTCGTCGAGCTCCGTCGGATCGAGGCGCACGTGGCGCAAGTCCATCGTCGGCACAAGGAGTGCGGGGACCACGCCCGCGATGCGCCCGGTGTTGCCGAGCGTCTCCTTGAAGGCGGCCCACGCGGTGGCGCCTTTGACCTGCTCGCCCGACATCGTCCAGGACCACGCGAACGAAACGAAGTCGCTCGAACCCACGACGGCGGTGTGCACGGCCGAATCGCCGTCGAATCGCTGATCGGTGCGCCAGCAAAGCCCTTTCGATCGATCGAAGACGGTGACGAAATCGAGGGCAAGGCCGCCGCGCGACGAGCCGGACTTCGTTCGGTCGACCAGGGTGCAGAAACCCTCGTCGCGATAGCTCGTCGCGTTCGCGTAGCGGTCCTTCATGCGCTTCAGCAGTTCGTCGGCGGTGGCGCCGCCGGCGACGGCGGTGGATCCAGCCGGTGCAGGAGCCGGTGTGGAGCGCTCGCACGCGGCGAACACGATCGCGGCGACGAACGCGGCGACGAACACGGCCATGAACGCGGCAGGGATCGTTGCCCGCTTCGCTTCGCCCGCGGCCGAACGCCCAATGCGGCGCGTCGTTTCCATTCGGACGGTTCTACCTCACTCGCCGCCGTGCCGCACGATCCGCCCTTCGACGAGAAAGATCACGTCCTCGGCGATGTTCGTGGTCATGTCCGCCATGCGCTCGAAGCGCTGGGCGATGGTGAGCAGGTCGATTGCGGCGCCGGTCACGTCGACATGTCGCGGAATCTCCTGGCGGCCCCACATGAGCACTTCCTTGTAGATGTCGTCCACGCGCTTGTCCGCGCGGCGGACTTGCCGGCACAGCGCGGGATCCTCGTTCGCGAGCGCCGCGAGCACGTCGCTCAGCATCGTGCGCGTGGCGAAGGCGAGATCCGTCATCGCCGACGGCATCTGGAGCTCGGGCACCGCCGCAAGCTTGATGAGCTTCTTGGCGATGCCTCTCGCAAGGTCCGCAATGCGCTCGAGCTCGCCCGAGATGCGGATCACCGCAAGCAGGAATCGAAGGTCGCTCGCCACCGGCTGCGCGAGCGCGAGCAGCCGCATGCAGGTGTTCTCGAGCTCCACCTCCATGGTGTCGATCTCGGCGTCGCCGCCGCGCACGCCTTCGGCGAGCGTGATGTCGTTGTCGATCATCGCCTCGATGACCTTCGTGACGCGCTGCTCCACCATGGCGCCCATGGCGAGCAGGTTGCGGCGGAGCTCGACGAGTTCGGAGTGGAGGTCGACGGCCATTGGTGTCTCGTGACGGGGACGGTGGGGGAGTGCGATCGGTCGGCGCGGAATCGGCGTCCGCGCGGGCGTGATCAGCCGAAGCGGCCGGTCACGTAATCCTCGGTCTGCTTGTTCTGCGGGTTCGTGAAGAGCGAGTCGGTCGCGCCGCACTCGATGAGCCTGCCCTCGAAGAAGAACGCGGTCTGATCCGACACGCGGGCGGCCTGCTGCATGTTGTGCGTGACGATGATGATCGTGTACTGGCTGCGGAGTTCGCGGATGAGTTCCTCGATGCTCGCGGTGCTCCTGGGATCGAGCGCCGAGCACGGCTCGTCCATGAGCAGCACCTCGGGTCCGACGGCGAGCGCGCGAGCGATGCAGAGCCGCTGCTGCTGGCCGCCGGAGAGGCCGAGCGCCGAGCTCTTGAGCCGATCCTTCACCTCGTCCCAGATCGCCGCGGCGCGGAGCGACTGCTCCACGAGCTCCTCGAGATCGCTCCGCGACATGCGCCGATGGAGGCGCGGACCGAACGCGACGTTGTCGAAGACGCTCTTGGGGAATGGATTCGGCTTCTGGAAGACCATGCCCACGCGCTGGCGCAGGTCCACCACGTCGGCCTCGCGCGAGAGCAGGTCGATGCCGTGCAGCGAAAGCGTTCCCTCCGCGCGGGCGCTGGGAATGGTGTCGTTCATGCGATTGATCCAGCGCAGGAAGGTGCTCTTTCCGCAGCCGGAGGGACCGATGAACGCGGTGACGCGCTTCGCGGGGATGTCGAGGGAGAGATCGTGCAGCGCCTTGAAGCTTCCGTACCAGCTCGAGAAGTTGCGGGTCACGACGGCCACGACCGGGGGAGCGGCGTTCGCCTCCTTCGCGGGCGCGGTCGCCACGGCCGGCCGGCCAAGGTGCGGAGGTGTGGTCATGGAGGATTCCTTCGGCTGCAGATTCGACATGGCGGTCGGTGCGCCGTTCATTGGAGCTGCTTCTGGAGCTTCTGGCGAATGAAGATGGCGATGGCGTTGAACGAGAGCAGCACCACGAGCAGGACGATGATGCCGCTGGCGGCAAGATCGCGGAAGTCCTGGCGCGGGTCGGCGGCCCAGCGGTAGATCTGGAGCGGGAGCACCGTGAACTCGCTCATCAGGTTCTCCGGGGTGCGTCGCATGAAGAGCGGCACGCCGAGCACGAGCAGCGGCGCCGCCTCGCCGATGGCGCGGCTCATCGCCAGGATCGCGCCGGTCATGATCGTCGGAATGCTCGCCGGCAGCGTCATGCGCCAGACCATCTGCCAGCGCGTGGAGCCCATGGCGAGCGCGCCCTGACGCAGCGAGTTCGGCACGGCGCGGATCGCCTCCTGGCTCGAGATGATCACGATCGGCAGCACCACGAGCATGAGCGTGAGTCCGCCGGCGAGCACGCCGGAACCGAGCGGAAGGCGGAAGTAGTACCAGTCGTCGGGCGTTCCCAGCTGAAGACCGGGCGCGTCGCGGTTCGTGCCGAAGATGTTGAAGAGCCGCGCGAACGCGGTGAGTCCGATGATGCCGTAGACGATGCTCGGCACGCCGGAGAGATTCGAGATGTTCAGTCGGATGAAGTTCGTGAGGCGGTTCTTCGGAGCGAACTCCTCCAGGTAGATCGCGGTGGCCACGCCCGTGGGCAGCGCCACCAGGCCGCAGATGCCGCAGACCCAGATCGATCCCCAGAGCGGTGCG
>VGXK01000315.1 GCA_016873355.1 Phycisphaerae bacterium
GCCGCGCGCAGGACCCGCTTGCGCCGGGATCTCAGTCGCGGCCGTCACCGGGAACGAAGCCGCCGTCGCAGCAGCCCCCGGGAACGGAGTCCCGTTCGGACCAAGCGCCTGGAGCGAAGCCCGCTTCGCAGCAGACGCCGGGAGCCGAGCCGCCGTCACCCGCGATGACGCCGGGAGAGCAGCAGCCCTCGCAGCAACCGGCCGTGCAGCGGGAATTGCTCCGTCAGAGACTCGAGGATCTCTCGCGCCGGCTCGGAACGGACGCGCTCGGCGGCGAGCAGCAGCCGCACGATCGACACGATCCGCAGCCACGCCGACCCGAATCGCTCGGCGATGAGCAGATCGGCCGCCCCGGCACGGATCGGGATGCGACACGCCGCACGCGGGGACTGGGCGAATCGCCGGAGGGACGCGAGTCCGGGCGAGGCGCCGGCGCGCAACGCGGGAGCGAAGCAACACGCGCCGACGAACCGGCGACGACCGCGCGCGAGAGCTACGACATCGAGGCGGTTCGACCCGACCCGGATTATCCCGGCCGCGTGCTCGAACGGCAGCGCGAGCACGATCCTTCGGCTCCGACCTCCGCGCACGCCGGCCCGGCCGACTCGAGCGCTGCACGCGCCGATCGTCGCGGCGCGGCCGACGATCCGGCCGTCGCGCCTCGCTTCCGGCCGCTCGTCGCCCGGTACTTCGAGCGGGTGAAGTCGTCGCGGAGCGGCAGCGGGAGCGGCGAGTCGGCGCCGGCGAAATCGCCGGAAGCCCCCGGAGCTTCGCAGCCGGCGCCCTCGCCGTGAATCTCCGATTCGACGAACCCGGCTGGTCGTGGGTGCTGCTGCTGCTCGTCGTGCCGCTCGCATCCTGGTGGACGATCGAACGCATCACGCCCGCGCGTCGAGTCGCGGCGATCCTGCTCCGCTCGCTCGCCGTCGCGTGCGTGGCGGCGGCGCTCGCGCGGCCGTGGCTGCTCACCACGCAGGCGTCGATCGCGGTCGTCGGCGTGATCGACGTGAGCGGCTCGACGACGCGCTTCTCGTCGACGCCCCCGGAGGAGCTCGCGAGCGCGTTCCTTCGCGCGGCGCAGCCGAGACGACCCGACGACCGCGTGGGACTCGTGGCATTCGACGGCACCGCTCGCGCGGTCGTCATGCCGACGACCGGCCGCGTCGAACCGGATCCACCGAGGCTCGTCGACGACTCCGGTTCGGCGCTCGCGGACGCGGTCACGCTCGCACGCGCGCTCGTGCCCGCGGACGAAGCGGGACGCATCGTCGTCTTCAGCGACGGCCTCGAAACGATCGGTCGCGCCGAGCGCATCGCCGAGATCGACGCCGACCGCGTCTCGATCGACACCGTGCTCGTTCCGCTCGAACCGCTCGACGACGTGGCGATCGAGTCGTTCGACCTGCCTGCGTCGGCGCTTCCGCACTCGCGCGTCGGCGCGATCGTGTCGCTGCGAAGCTCCGGCGACGCGTCGGGCACGCTTCGGATCCGCATGGACGGGCGATCGCTGTCGCTTCAGGGCGACGGCGCCTCCGGTGAGGGATTGCCCGTGCGACTCAAGACCGGTTCGACGCGCGTGCGCGTCTCCATTCCGATCGGCGACGGTCCCGTGCACGAGCTCGAGGCGTCGTTCGAGCCGGACGATCCCGCGGCCGATCGACTCGTCGAGAACAGCGCGGCGAAGCGCGCGATCGCGGTTCCGGCCGGACGATCGGTGCTCGTGCTCGACCGCAGCGGCGCCGCGAGCGATCTCGATGCGTCGCTCCGCGCCGCCGGATTCGAGGTTCGCCGGCGCCCCGCCGATTCGCTTCCTGAGGACCCGCTCTGGCTCGCGGGATTCGACCTGATCGTGCTCGACGGCGTGCCCGCCGCGCAGATGAGCCGATCGGCGCAGCGGCTCGTCGCCGATCAGGTCCAGCATCTCGGCGCGGGCGTGATCGCGCTCGGCGGCGAGGCGTCGTTCGGCGCCGGCGGCTGGCGCGGATCGACGCTCGCGGAGTTGCTGCCGGTCGAAGTCGAGCCGCCGACGGAGGATCGGCGGCCGCGCGCGGCGCTCGTCTTCGTGATCGACCGCTCGGGCTCGATGCGCCAGGCCGTGGCGGGCACGCGCAGCACGCAGCAGGAGATCGCGAACGAGGCGGCGTCGCTCGCCACCGAGAGCATCGCGAGCCGCGCGCACGTGGGCGTGATCGCGTTCGACAGCTCGCCGAGCGTGATCGTGCCGACGAGGCCGATGGACGACTCGTCGCTCGTCGTGAAGCGCATTCGCGGGATCCATTCGGACGGCGGCACCGCGATCGGCGCGGCGCTCGCGTTGGCGCTCGACGAGCTCGAGCCGATCCCGGAGGTCGACCGCAAGCTCGTGGTGTTGCTCACCGACGGACGCGGTCGCGACGACGCGCTGCTGCTCGAGCAGGCGGATCGAGCCGCGAACGCGGGCGTCACCGTCACCACGATCTCGATCGGCGATTCGGCCGACGACTCGCTGCTCGGAGCGGTGGCCGAGCGAACGGGCGGCGTCTTCCACCCGGTGCGCAATCCGCGCGTGCTGCCGCGCGTGCTCGTCGAGAGCGTGCAGTCGATCAACCGTCCGCTCATCCGCGAGGGAACGATCGACGTGCTGCCGCAGGGCGACTCGGCGCCGGCGCGGGCGCTTGATCGAGCGCCGCCGCTCGCCGGGCTCTGCATCCTGGGACGACCCCGAAGCGCCGAGACCGTGATCGACGCCGTGAGCGACGAGAACGAACCGCTGTTGGCGCGCTGGCCGGCGGGAATCGGACGCGCCGCCATCTTCGCGTCGAGCCCGGACGAGCCGTGGTCCGGCGGCTGGAGCGAGTGGAGCGGACGATCGGAGTTCTGGGAGAGTCTGGCTCGCTGGGCGGCGCGGGCGCCCGGATCAGCGCCCGTGGCGGCGGAGGCGCGGATCGAAGAGGGTCGCTTCATCGTGACGATCGACGCGGCGGCCGCCGATGCGATCGAGGGCGCGGCGGTGGAGGCGCTCGTGCGCCGCCCGGACGGCGGTCGCGATTCGTTCGAGCTGCGCCGCGTGGCGCCTCGACGCTTCGTCGGTGCCGTCGAAGCTGATGCGCCGGGCGCGTGGCTCGCGGTGCTCTCGCCGCGCGGGCCGGCGGGTCCGCTTCCGCCGATGCTCGCGGCGGCCGTCGCGCCCGAGGGCGTCGAGTATTCGCGACAGCGCGAGGATCCGGCGCCGCTCGAATCGCTCCGCCGCGCCGGCGGAGGTCGCGAGCTTCCGCTCGATCGTCTCGAGTCGTTCGACCTGCATTCGCGCGACGGCCTGCGACTCGGCGTGCGCGAGCGAGCGCTCGCGCCGTGGCTGCTCGTGGCGGCGGCGCTCTGCTTCGTGGCCGATGCGGCGGTGCGCCGTCTCGCGGTGCGGCGCTCGCAGGTGGCCGAGGCGCTGCGCGTGACGAGCGC
>VGXK01000316.1 GCA_016873355.1 Phycisphaerae bacterium
GAGCCGAGGCGAGGCCGGGTCTTGGCGACCCGCCGAGCCGCAGGCGACACCGCCGCGCGAAGCCGGCCCCGCTCGCACTCAGAACTTGATCTTGTGGGAGCCCATCGAACCGTGGTCATCCATTCCGCCTCGGGTGGCCTTCGATGAACGCGGGTAGTCCTCGCGCTCGGGCGTGCCCTCGGTTCCGGCCGCGCCCGCGCCCCACTGAGCGCGCTTGAGGCTGAGACCGATCTTGCGCTCCTCGGTGTCCACGCGGAGCAGCTTCACGTCGACCTCCTGACCGGGCTTCACCACGTCCTGCGGATTCTCCACCTTCTGATCGGAGAGCTCGCTGATGTGGAGCAGTCCCTCGAGCCCTTCCTCGAGCTCGACGAAGACGCCGAAGTTCGTGATCTTGGTGATGCGTCCCTTCACGATCATGCCCGGGCGGTACGCGCTCGGAATCGCCTCGATCCACGGATCCTCCGCGAGCTGCTTCACGCCGAGGCCGACGCGCTGCTTCTCCTGGTCGACATCGATCACGACGCACTTCACGAGATCGCCCTTCTTGTAGAGCTCGTTCGGGTGCGCCACCTTCTTGGTCCACGAGATGTCCGAGACATGGAGCAGCCCGTCGATTCCCGGCTCGATCTCGATGAAGACGCCGTAGTTCGCGAGATTGCGAACGCGTCCCTCGATGATCGTGCCCGCCGGGTACTTCTGCCCGACGAGCTCCCACGGATTCACTTCCGTCTGCTTCATGCCGAGCGAGATCTCGAGCTTCTCCTTGTCGATCTCGAGCACGACGACATCGATCTCGTCGCCCTCCTTCACGAGCTCGGAGGGATGGTTGATTCGGCGCGTCCAGCTCATCTCGCTCACGTGCACGAGTCCCTCGATGCCGTCCTCGAGGCGCACGAAGGCGCCGTAGCTCATGAGGTTCACGACGCTGCCGCGCACGCGGCATCCCACCGGGTACTTCTTCTCGATCTCCTCCCAGGGGCTCGTTTCCTTCTGCTTGAGGCCGAGCGCGATCTTCTCCTTCTCGCGATCGATGTTGAGGATCTTGATCTCGATCTCGTCGCCGATTCGGACGACTTCGCTGGGGTGATTCACGCGGCCCCAGCTCATGTCGGTGATGTGGAGCAGGCCGTCGATTCCGCCGAGGTCGACGAACGCGCCGAAGTCGGCGATGTTCGTGACCGTGCCCTTCACGATGTCGCCCTCGCTGACCGAGCCGAGCAGCTTGCGCTTGGCTTCCTCGCGCTCCTCCTCGATGAGCTTGCGGCGGCTGATGACGATGTTCTGCCGCTCGGTGTCGATCTTGAGGATCATGGCGCGGACGGTGCGGCCGATGTAGTCGCCGATGTCGCCGGGGCGCCGCACGTCCACCTGCGACGCGGGCAGGAAGACGGGCACGCCGATGTCGACGAGCAGGCCGCCCTTGATCTTGCGAAGCGCCTTGCCTTCGACGACATCGCCTTCCTTGCGAGTCTGAAGGATCTGCTTCCAGCCGCGGATGCGGTCGGCCTTGCGCTTCGAGAGCGTGACGGAGCCGTCGGCATCCTCGAGGCTCTCGAGAAGGACCTCGACTTCGTCGCCGACCGCGGCGCCGCCGTCGCCTTCGAATTCGCTCTTCTCAACCTGCCCTTCGCTCTTCAGTCCGACGTCGACGATGACGAAGTCGCCGGAGATGCTGACGATGCGGCCCTTGAGAATGGAGCCGGGCTCGAAGCCCTGGAGATCGCCCTTGACGATGGCGCCGACGCCCGCGGTCGCGAACGACTCGCCGAGCGCCTCGCGGACCATCTTGTCCGCGATGGATGAATCGAACTGGAGATCCTCGATGAGATTGAAATCGACCATGAGTTGCGTGGAGGGTGCTTGGTTGCGCGGCGACGGCACCATGCCGGCGCTGCTGGGAATTCCCGCCCGGCAGCGCTGCCGGGAGATGCGGGGTCGCCGAGTGTAGCGATCGAATCGACCGAATCAGCGGCTCGATTCCGTGATCCCGGCGGATGCGGACTCGTTTTCAGCGGCTCCGCCGCCTGCGACCGGAACGCTCGCCACGGGAACGGCGTGAGCCCGCAGCACGCGGCGACGCGACATGGCCATGCGGACGAAACCGATCGCACCGATCGTGTTGATCGCCAGGCACACGAGGAACACGACCGGAAAGAGTCCGCGCGGCTCGAGCCACGCCCAGAGCGCGAACGCAAGGAACGGACTGATGAGCCCGCGCAGCCCGTTGAGCGTCACGTGCACGCTCATGTAGAGGGAATCCCGTTCCGGCGGTGCGAAGTCGCTGTGGCCGATGTTCCACGCGAGCGCGCCGCCGGCGAACGCGAAGCCGAGCATGGCGGAGGCCAGGTAGTAGATCCAGCGCTCGCCGGTGACGCTCGCGAGCACGAGCGCGAAGGTGGCGGCCACGAAGCTCCACGCGTGCATCGCGCGGAACTCGATCACGTGCCGCCGCGCGAGGATCGGCGCCCAGAACGGGATCGCCAGCGGCATCACGAGGTACGGAAGCGTCGTGCGCACGAGGATGCCTTCGAGATAGCTCGCGCCCTCGAAGGCCTTCGTGAACGGGAACGAGACGAGCAGGTTCCCGAGTCCGAAGACGAACATCCATCCCATGAACCGGCGGTACGCGCGATCGTGACGCAGCACCTCGACGACGCTGCGCGGCCCGAGCGACGGGCGCTCGTGCGCTCCGCGCCGTTCGCGTTCCAGCAGCGCCGGTTCGCCCCGGAGCCGAACGCGCCGATAGACGGCGTTGCCCGCGAGTCCGGCGAGCGCGAGCACGGGAAAGAGGAAGTGGAACGCCCGTTCGTCGAAGTCCATGGCCAGGCCGATGAGCAGGCCGGTGGCGGCGAGCACCAGGCTCTGCACCGTGGCCATGCGGCCCGCCACCTTCGCGCGGAGCGACTTCTCGTAGTTGCCGCGCCACACCGCGGCGCGAAGCGTGATCACGCCGGTCCACATGGAGCGGGCGAGCAGATAGAGGCCGCAGAGCGCCCAGAGTCCCGCTTCGGTCGTCGGCAGAAGGGCCATGGCCGCCACGAGCACGCAGACGCCGCGCTGAAGCGTGGAGATGAGCCGGACCTTGCGCCGGCCGAAGGCGAATGCGGCCCAGATGAACGAGGCGACGTTCGCGAACTCGGGCGTGGCGATGACCGCCGACAGGGCAAGATTGAGCGACGCAGGGCCGACGCCGGGAGCGCCGTCGAAGGCCTTCTGCACCACGATGCTCATCGTGCCGCCCTCGATCGCCCCCAGCACGAGCGGCAGGATCGACCAGCTCACGAGCTCACGCGTGTAGTCCGGTCGGGCTCTGCGAGGAAGCGAGCGCGGCGCGAACATCGATGGCCGCAAGCCTAGAGCGGTGACGACTCAGGCGTAGCGAGCTGGCGTTGGCGAGACGAGTGTGGCAAGGAGGGCGAA
>VGXK01000317.1 GCA_016873355.1 Phycisphaerae bacterium
CGGGGGCTGCTGCGAGATCTACACGGATGTCGACGGCGTCTACACCGCCGATCCGAGGCTCGTGCCGGGCGCCGTCAAGCTCGCGCGCATCAGCTACGAGGAGATGTTGGAACTTGCCGCGCTCGGCGCCGGCGTCATGCACGCCCGCGCCGTGATCTTCGGCGAGAAGTTCGGCGTGCCCATTCATGTCCGGCACAGCCAGAAGCCCGATCCGGGCACCATGATCGTCGAGGAGAGTCCAGAGATGGAAGAGATCGCTGTCATCGGCGCCGCCCTCAAGCCCGAGCTCGGGCGCATCACGCTTCGAGGCCTGCCCGCGGGTGTCGGACTCCAGGGTCGCCTCTTCGAAACGATCGCGCGGCGGGGGATCCTCGTCGACGACATCGTGCAGACCGAGTCGGCCGAAGGCATGACGATCGCGGTGACCGTGGAGCACGGCGATCTCGCGGAGACGAAGACCGTGGCGGGCGAATTCGTGCATGAGCTCGGTCGCGGCGAACTGTCGGTCGAGGTGGGACTCGCGAAGGTCTCGGCCGTGGGCACGGGCATGAAGAGCCACTCGGGCGTGGCGAGCCGCATGTTCCGCGCGCTCGGCGACGCCGGAATCCCCATTCAGAACATCACGACGAGCGAGATCAAGATCTCCTGCATCGTTCCGCGCGAGCACGGCACGCGCGGACTCCAGGTCATTCACGATGCGTTCAACCTGACCAAGGGCGAGCGCGTGCGCGCCGGCGAGCAGGCGGACCGCGCGGCGAGCCGTTGACGCGCCGGAGGCGCGGCATGCGAAGCGATCGGCGGCGGAGCAACCCATGAAGTCGCGGCGCTGGCTGCTGGCGGGGGTGCTCAGCGTCGTGGCCCTGATCGTCGCGGCGCCGTTCGCCTGGACGATCGTCCAAGGCAAGCTCGGCGGCTACGACCCGTGGTTCAAGGCGCGGGTGGAACGACCGGCGTTCCGGGATCGCTCGCGGATCCCTCCCGTGGTGACGATCGACGACGGGCATCGCAACGCCGGGCGCTCCGACGGCGCGCTGAGGCCGTTCGCGCGGCTCGTCGAGAACGACGGATTCACGGTGCGATCGAGCGGCGGTGCGCTCGACGCGCAGGTGCTGCAGGCGAGCGACATCGTGGTGATCTCGGGCGCCATGGGGGACGACCGCTCGGGCGCCGCGCCGGCGCTGAGCGACGCCGAGGTCGACGCCCTGGTGGCGTGGATCGAACAGGGCGGCTCGCTGCTGCTCGTCACGGATCACTGGCCCTTCGGCACTTCGATCGAACCGCTCACGCGGCGCCTGGGACTCGACGCGTGCTGTGGACTCGTCGAGGATCCGGAGCACGCGGATCCCGATCGCGGCGCCAGCCACGTCGTCTACACGCGCGGCAAGGGCACGCTCGCCGACCACTCGATCACGCGCGGGCGCGGCGCGGATGAGTCGCTGAGCCGCGTGATGACATTCACCGGGCAGTCGTTCGTGCCGCTTGGCGACGCGCCGATCGAGCCGCTGCTGCTGCTCGGCCCCGGCGCGCAATCACGCCCGCCGACGGCACCGACGATCACGGAGAATGGCGGCGACGTGCGCGTGGAGATGATCTACGGCGAGCCGCGGGCTCGCCCGAACGCATGGCAGGCGGTGGCGATGCGACGAGGCAGGGGTCGCGCGGTGGTGCTCGGGGACCAGGGCATGATCCGCGCCACCCACGACGGGGCCGGGCGTCCGATCGGCATGAACGCCCCGGGAATCGACAACCGCCAGTTCGTGCTCAACGCGATGCGGTGGCTCGCGGGACTCGAGTGATCGCCGAGCGCGGAGCGGGTGACGGCGGGCGCCGGACGCCCCGGCCGACGCGACGGTTGATTTTACATAACACGCATTCTCGGACATGTGGGAGCCGAAGCGTCCGCGGCGACCGCTACGATCGCGAAGCGATGGCGGCACCGACCACAGGCGAGCGAGATCGATCCGGCCCGCCGACCGTTCCGCTCTGCTCGGTCTTCCGACGGCATCTCAAGTCGATCGACCTCAAGTACACGCAGGAACGCGCGGACGTGCTCGCGGCGGTGATGGCTCGCGACGAACTCTTCGAGCCCGAGTCGCTCTTCGTGGAGATGACCCGCGCCGGTCACCGCGTCTCGCGTGCCACGATCTACCGCACGCTGCGGCTGCTTCAGGATTGCGGCATCATCGTGCCGGCGCTCGTCGACGCGAAGCAGACTCGCTACGAGCTCGCCTACGGCCGGCGCCCGCGGAACCTGCTCGTCTGCGTGCGCACCGGTCGGGTGGTCGAGTTCGAGAGCCCGGAGATGGCGTCGCTGCGGGACGAGATCTGCCGTCGCAACGGCTTCTCGCCGATCGGACACCGCGTGCTCGTGTACGGCGTTGGCCCGGGCGCGGAGGCTGGAGCGAATTCGAATGCGGCCGCCGACACGCAGCCTCGCGCCGCATCGAGGCCGACGCCGGCGGCGGCCAAGCGAAGTCGACGCGGCGCTCAGCGCTCCTCGAGGTCGTCGGGCGCGAGAGAGCGCGACACGCGGTAGTTGCCGCGAAACCAGCGACCGAGGTCGGCGCTGCGGCAGCGCGGCGAGCAGAACGGCGAATCGGGTGCCGCGCGTTCGACCGGCGTGCCGCAGATCGGGCACGGCGCCGGCCGAAGCGCGGCGTCGATCGCCTGGCGCAGCCGCGCGGCGCGGGACGGATCCGGGTCCCGGATCGACACTCGCCGTCTCGAAGGCGTGCCGTCGAAGTCGTGGGCAAGCTCGATGCGGATCGCGTCGGCCGGAAGCGCGTCGGGCACGCGCGAGGCCCACTCGATCGCGGCGACCGTGCCGGGCGAGCCGACGAGCTCCTGCCATCCCGTGCCCTCGAGCTCGAGCGCCGAGCGCACGCGATGCGCGTCGGCGTGCACGAGATCGAGCCGTTCGCCGCGATGGCGCTGGAGGATCACGAAGGTCGGGCTCGAAACCTGTTCGGGATCGACGCCGAGCGCCTCGGCGAGTGCGCGCACGAGCGTGGTCTTGCCCGCGCCGAATTCGCCCTCGAGGGCCAGGCACTCGCCCCCGGAGAGCGAGCCGGCGATGGCCGCGCCGATCGCCGCGGTTTCTTCCGGCGACTCGCTCGTCCGCTCGATCCGTTCAGCGTCCATCGGCGCGATGCTCCCATCCGAAGCGAAGGCCGTCGAGCTCGCCGTCGGCGCACCGCACGAGGCACGCGGGATCTCCGGTCGAGGGGCGGCGTCGCACGAACCCCACCGCCGTGACCCGGGTCGATCCGCCGTTCCTCGCGGGCAGCGACTCGATGCGTTCGTCCGGCGCCGAGACGCAGAGCTCGTAGTCCTCGCCGTCGCCGAGCGCCGCGCGCCAGTCGCAGCCGGGCGCACACGGAAGCGACGCCGCGTCGATCACCGCCTGATGCAGATCGTCGAC
>VGXK01000318.1 GCA_016873355.1 Phycisphaerae bacterium
GAGTGTGGCAAGGAGGGCGAAGCAGGCGGATCTAGAGGATCCGCCGATGGAGCCCGACGATGCCACACGAAGTCGCAGCCCGCCAGATCGCTACGAATGAGGAGGAACCGCTCTAGAACGGCAACCTCGCCGTTCCATGGGCGAATCCCGGCGCCTGGGTTCGCAACATCCCGGGACTGCCGAACAACGACTACAGCAGCGGCGGCATCGGCCTCGACATCGAACTCTGGAATGCCGGCGGCAACAGCTTCCACGTGCTCACGACCGACGGAATCCTCGGTCGCGACACCATCGGCGCGAAGGAGGCCGATTCTCCGGCGCCCCATTCCGCGCGGGGCCGTGCCGCCACGGCTTCGCGTTTAGGATCCCCGGACCCGTGTACATCGATCCGCACGTGCACATGGTCAGCCGCACCACCGACGACTATCGCCGGATGGCGCTCGCCGGCTGCGTGGCGATCACGGAGCCTGCCTTCTGGGCGGGCTACGACCGCAGCTCCGTGCAGGGATTCTTCGACTACTTCCGTCTGCTCACGGAGACGGAACCTCGGCGCGCCGCGCAGTACGGCATCCGGCATCACACCTGGCTCTGCATCAATCCCAAGGAAGCGGAGGACCCGGGGCTTGCGCGCGAAGTGCTCGCGATCATTCCCGACTTCCTCGAGAAGCCGAACGTGCTCGGCATCGGCGAGATCGGCCTCAACAAGAACAGCCGCAACGAGCTCGTGATCCTCGACGAGCACATCTCGCTCGCGGCGAAGCATCGACAGCTCATCCTGGTGCACACGCCGCACCTGGAGGACAAGCTGAAGGGCACGAAGCTGATCCTCGACGCGCTCAGGAACCAGAAGATCGATCCCGGCCGCGTGCTCATCGATCATGTCGAGGAGCACACGGTGCGTCTCGTGCTCGATCGCGGCTTCTGGGCGGGCATGACGCTCTACCCCGACACCAAGTGCACGCCCGCGCGGGCGGCCGACATCATCGAGTGTCACGGCACCGAGCGCCTCTGGTTGAATTCGGCCGGCGACTGGGGTCACAGCGATCCGCTCATGGTGCCGAAGGCGCAGGCGGAGTTGCGCCGGCGCCGGCACGCGGAGGAGCTCGTGCGCACGGTGACCTTCGAAAACCCGAAGCGCTTCCTCGGGCAGTCGCCGCGCTTCAACGCGGAGCCGCCGGCGCCGACTGCGCCCGATCTCGTTCGCTGACGTCGAGGATCACCGCCATGCCCAGCGAGCCAACCCCGAGCGCCCCGCCGCGCCGGGGGCTCACGCTCGTGGCGATGACCGGGTCGCTCGCGATGATCTTCATCGACATCACGGTGGTGGGCGTGGCGCTGCCGAGGATCGGCGCCGATCTCGCGATGGACGAGACGACGCTGCCATGGGTGGTCAACGCGTACCTGCTGGCGATGGCGAGTCTCGTCGCGCTCGGCGGACGCGCCGCCGATCGACTCGGACGAGTGCGCGCGTTCGTGACGGGCGTGCTCGTCTTCGCCGGCGCGAGCATCGCCTGCGGCGCGGCGACAAGCGCGGCGTGGCTGCTGGCGGGACGAGCGCTCCAGGGGGCCGGGGCGGCGCTCATGCAGCCGGCGTCGAGCGCGATCGTGGTCGGCTCGTATTCGCCGGGCGAGCGCGGCAAGGCCATGGCGATCTACGTCGGCATTCCGCTGATCTTCATGGTGCTCGGCCCGATGATCGGCGGCGAGCTCGCGCAGCAGGCGTCGTGGCGCTGGTGCTTCTGGGTGAACGTGCCGGTGGCGGCGGCGGCGCTCGCGCTCACGGTGATCGCGAAGCCGATCGACGCGGGCGCGGGGTCCCGCGCGATGCCGCGCGCGGGCGCCCGCACTTCGGATTCGGGATCGAGCAAGCCGTCCGAGGACGGCACGCCATCGCGGCGCCGCTCCATCGACTGGCTTGGCGCCGCGATGCTGCTGCTCGGACTTCCCGCGCTCGTGCTCGGCATCATGCAGGGCGCCGCGTGGGGCTGGTCGAGCGTGGGCACGCTCGCGCTGCTCGTCGGCGGCGGCGCACTCGTGGTGCTCTTCACGAAACGGCAATGGAGTCGGCGCGATCCGCTGCTCGCCGTGTCGCTCTTCCGCGATCGCGGCCTGCTCGCGAACGCGATCGTGCTCTTCCTGATGCAGTTCGCGATGGCGGGTCTCGTGGTGCAGGGATCCGTCTACGCGCAGCGCGTGCTCGACTTCGATCCGCGCCAGACCGGGCTCTCGCTGCTGCCGCTGCTCGTTCCCACGCTCTTCGTGGTGCACGTCGCCGGGCGCTGGTACGACCGCGTGGGCGTGGCGATCCCCACCACCATCGGCACGGCGCTGACCACGAGCGGCATCGCGATCTCCGCGCTCGGCGCATGGATGCGCTCGTATCCCGTGATCGCCGTCGGGATGGCGGTGATGAGCACGGGCATCGGCCTCGTCATGAGTCCCACGAACACGGACAGCCTGAGCCGCGTTCCGGCCGAGACCCGGGCGCAGGTCTCGGGCCTGATCCAGACGATGCGGCATGTGGGCGGCGCGGTCGGCGTGGCGGTGATCGGCGCCGCCGTGCTCACCACGCAGTCGATGCTCGACTCGCGCGGATCGCTCGAAGCGCCGAGCGGCGCGGACTCGCTCGCGACCGCGACGGCGGTGGGCTACGCGGTGGGATCGATCTCGTGCGCGGGCGCGCTCGTGGCCGTGCTCGTGCTCCACGGACGGCGAGCCGGCCCCCGTGCGCTGGGCGCCGCCGCCAGGTCGACGGCGCCCGCCGCCCCGGCGCCCGGCGCGGACGGCGGCGCGGAGACCGCCTCGCCATGAACGCTCGGCCGCGAGTCGTCATCGTCGGCGGCGGGTTCGGCGGCATCGAGTGCGCCAAGGCGCTTCGACGCGCGCCGTGCGAGGTGCTGCTCGTCGATCGGCGCAATCACCACACCTTCCAGCCGCTGCTCTACCAGGTGGCCACCGCGGTGCTCGCGCCGAGCGACGTGGGCTACCCGATTCGTCGCATCTTCCGGCGAGATCCGCACCTGACCGTGGCGCTGGGCGAGGTCGTCTCGATCGACGTCGAGGCTCGAACGCTCACGATTCGCGGCGGTTCGAGCCTCGACGAGCCGCCTCGAACGATCCGCTACGACACGCTCGTGCTCGCCGCCGGCGCGAACACCTTCTACTTCGGCCATGACGAGTGGTCGGCGCTGGCGCCGAGCCTGAAGACGCTGGAAGACGCCGTCACCATCCGTGCGCGGATCCTCGAGGTCTTCGAGATGGCGGAGATCGTGGACGACGAAGCCGCGCGGCGCTGGCTGCTCACCTTCGTCGTCGTGGGCGGCGGTCCCACCGGCGTCGAACTCGCCGGCGCCATCAAGGAACTCGCGGTGGACGCGCTCTCGCGCGACTTCCGTCGGATCGACACGACGACGGCGC
>VGXK01000319.1 GCA_016873355.1 Phycisphaerae bacterium
ATCGATTGAACTGGTTCACGTAGAGCGACGCGACGTTGATCTGAAGCACCTTGAACGCGTCGTCGGGATTCACGAGCAGCGCCTGCATCTTGGTGCGGTCGAAGTCGAGGTAGATCTGGGGAACGTTCGGATCGAACTGCGGGCGCAGTTGGGTGAGCTCGGGTCGCTTCGCCGCGCCTTCGAGCACGGCGCCCAGCGATTCGACGAGCGTGGGAAGCCCGAGTCCCGACTGGTCGTTGATCTGGAACTGGAACCCGCCGACGCTTCCGAGTCCCGGAATGGCCGGCGGCGGCGCCACCTGCACGATCGCCTCGGGAATCGCCAGCAGCGGTCTGTGCAACCGCGCCATGATCGCGTCGGCGGTGTGTTCGGCGCCGGGGCGCAGCGACCAGTCCTTCAGCACCGGGATGAGGAATCCCGAGTTCGTCTGCTGCACGCTCGTGATGAAGTTGAAGCCGTTCACCTCGATGATCGTCTCGACCTCTTCCTGCTTCTCGAGCAGCGATCGGATCTGCGCGGCCACCGCCGTGCTTCGATCGACGGTGGCGCCCGGCGGCAGCATGTACGCCACGAAGAAGTAGCCGTTGTCCTCGTCCGGAATGAAAGCGGTCGGCGTGCGCAGGAAGAGCAAGCCGGTCGCCGCGAGCGCCGCAAGGAAGCACGCCACCACGAACCACCACGCCTTCGACGCGAGCCGCACCGTCCGTTCGTACCCGGCGACGAGCGCCGCGAATGCACTGTTGAACCAGCGGAACGCCACGAACGGCTTGCGTCCCTGCTCGCGCGGCCGCAGCAGGATCGCGCAGAGCGCCGGACTCAGCGAGAGCGAGTTGATGCCGGAGAGGATCACGCTGAACGCGATCGTCATGGCGAACTGGTTGTAGAGCTGTCCGGTGATGCCGGGCATGAGCGCCGCCGGCACAAAGACCGCCGCGAGCGACAGCGAGGTGGCCACGATCGGCCCCGTCACCTCGCTCATCGCCTTCGCGGTGGCGTGCCGCGGCTCGGTCATGCCTTCCTCGAGCTGGCGCTCCACGTTTTCCACGACCACGATCGCGTCGTCCACGACGAGACCGATCGCGAGCACGAGCCCGAGCAGCGAGAGCGTGTTGATGGAGAATCCCGCGGCGAGCATGATCGCGAACGCGCCGATGATCGACACCGGAATCGCGATCATTGGAATGAGCGTGGCCCGGAAGTTCTGGAGGAAGACGAAGATCACGAGCAGCACGAGCACCACCGCCTCGGCGAAGGTCTTGAGCAGCTCGGAGATCGACGCGCTCACGAACTTGGTCGTGTCGTAGGGAACGCTCCACTCGATGTCGGGCGGAAACGACTTCGCGAGCTCCGCCATCTCTGCGCGGATGCCGTTGGCGACGTTGAACGCGTTCGCCCCCGGAAGCTGGTAGATGCCCAGGTTTCCGGCGGCCCGGCCGTTCATGGCGCTGTTCGTGCTGTAGCTGGCGGCGCCGAGCTCGGCGCGGCCGATGTCGCCGATGCGCACGAGCGTGCCGTCGTCGGCGCGCCGCACCACGATCTGCTCGAACTGCTCCGCGGTGGTGAGCCGGCCCAGCGCGTTCACCTGGAGCGTGTAGGTGGGCGACCCTTCGAGCGGCAGCGCGCCGAGCTGGCCGCCGACGACCTGCTGGTTCTGCGCCGCCACCGCCTGCTCCACCTCCTGCGGCGAGATGGAGAGCGCCGCGAGCTTCTGCGTGTCCAGCCAGACGCGGATCGAGTACTGGAGCAGACCGAAGTTCACCACGCTGCCGACGCCGGGCACGCGCTGGAGCGCCTCGGTGATGTTGATGTCGGCGTAGTTGCCCAGGAAGAAGCTGTCGTAGGTGCCGCCGGGACTCGTGAGCCCCACCACGAGCAGCAGGTCGGTCGACTGCTTGGCGATCGTGATTCCCTGCTGCTGCACCTCCTGCGGAAGCTGCGACTGCGCGGTCGAGACGCGATTCTGCACGTCGACGGCGCCGATGTCCTGGTCGTAGCCGACGTCGAAGGTGATGGTGATGACCGAGCTGCCGTTGTTCGTCGAGGCGCTCGACATGTAGATCATGCCTTCGACGCCGTTGATCTGCTGCTCGAGCGGACGGGTGACCACGTCGGAGGTGATCGTGGAACTCGCGCCCGGATAGTTCGCCGAGACCTGCACCGTCGGCGGCGTGATCTGCGGGTACTGGGCCACCGGCATGAGCACGATCGACAGCGCGCCGCCGATGAGCATCAGCAGCGCCATCACCGTGGCGAAGATCGGTCGCTTGATGAAGAAGTGGATCATTGCGTCGACGGCTTCGCCGCCGGTTCGACGACGACCTTCCGACCCGGCTTGAGCTTGAGCTGCCCCTTCACGACCACGCGGTCGCCGGCGGCAATCCCCTTCTTCACCACCGTGTTCGATCCATCCTGCGGGCCCGTCTCGATCGTGACCGCCTTGACCGCGTCGTCGGCGCCGATCACCCAGACCATCGCCTGCGCCGACTGGTAGACGATCGCGTCGGTCGGAATCGTGATCGCGCCCTTGAGCGTCTCGACGAGCAGCGTCACGCTCACGTACGCGCCGGGCACGATCGCGAGATCGGGATTGGGAACCTCGAGCCGCGCCACGATCGTGCTCGTTCGCGCGCCGACTTCGTTGTCGATGAAGACGATCTTGCCGGTCCGCGACCAGTCGCTTCCCGGCATCGAGGTCGGCGTCGACGCGGCGCCAGACTTCATGAGCTCGCGCAGCGCCGGAATGTCCTGCGACACCGGCTGGAACTGGATCCACACCGGATCGAGCTGGCGCACGTTGTTGAGCGTGCGGTTCATGCTCGGCCCGACGAGCGTGCCCTCCCACACCTGGCTCTTGGAGAGCTGCCCCTTCGCGGGCGAGATCACGGTGCAGTACGAGAGATTCAGCTCCGCCTGCTCCACCTGCGCCCGGTTCGACAGCACCTGCGCCTGCGCGGCGCGATAGTCGGCCTCGAGCGAATCGAACTCCTCCTGCGAGACGGCGTCGACTTCGACGAGCGGCTTGTTCCGCTCGTACTTCTGCCTGGCGTCGGCTTCCTGCGCGATCGCCACCGCGAGATTCGCGCGGGCCTGATCGAGCGACACGATGAAGGGCGCCGGATCGATCTCGTAGATCACCTGACCCGGCTCCACCATCGAGCCGTCGGCAACCTTCTGCTGGAGCAGCCACCCCTCGACGCGTGCCTCGAGCACGACCGTGCGCATGCTCATCACCGACGCCGGGTACTCGCGGTGCACGGGCACGTCGGCGACGACGGCGGCGGCCGCCACCACGGGAATCTCGGGAACGGGCACGGGCGCCGCTTGCTTCTTGCGGCAGGAGCTCGGCGCGGCCGCGAGCAGCAGCAGCGC
>VGXK01000320.1 GCA_016873355.1 Phycisphaerae bacterium
ATCGTCGGGCTCCATCGGCGGATCCTCAAGATCCGCCTGCTTCGCCCTCCTTGCCACACTCGTCTCGCCAACGCCAGCTCGCTACGCCTGAGTCGTCACCGCTCTAATCCCGCGCGCGGTCGCCGGCGGTCGCCCGCGGTCGCCCGCGTCGCGCCGCCGCACAGGCTCCGCGTCGGCCTGAGCGCCCCGTTTCGCGGCGTGGTTCGTGCGTCGCGTCGGCTTCCGGCGGCCCTTTCTCGGCGAGTTGTTTGCGGCGGTGCCGCGAAGCGGCATCGCGGCGATTCCGAGAGCCGCGAAGCCAGCAAACGTGTCTGAGCCGAAAAGGGCTGCCGGAGCCGACGCGATGCTCCGTCAGCGCCTGCGATGCGGGCGATCGCGCAGCGAGCGACCGCGATGCGGGCGATCGCGCTTACGACCACTCGCCGAGCAGCGCCCCGAGATCGTCGCCGTCGACCATGCCGTCGCCGTTCAGATCGCCGATGCACTCGGGGCAGTCACCCCACTCGCCGAGCAGCGAGCCAAGGTCATCGCCATCGACCACGCCGTCGCAGTTGAAGTCGGCGAAGGCGCACGCCGGCGTCTCCGGCATGATCCACGAGATCGCCGTCTGCACCGACGTGGTGAGCCCGTCCACTCGCTGCAACTGGATCACATACTCACCCGCCGCGAGATCGTGCAGGTAGAGGTGCTCGACGTTGTCGACCGCGCTCTGCGAGACGACGTTGCCGTTCATGAAGTACGGAATGCCGGGATCGCCCACGAGCGTCTCGAGCGTGGTGCTGCCCTGCTGCACCTTCCAGAGCGTCAGGGTCTGATTCGCCACGATTCCCGCGGTGATCGTGGATCCGAAGTTGCGGTTCCACGCCACGAGAATGCTCACGTCCTCGACCGGCTGCGTGAGCTTGAAGCGGTAGTACGCCGCGTTGCCCGCCGCCATGGAGCGGAAGTCCCATCCGCGCGGCGAAATGTTCGGCATCGAGGGCACGGTCGTGCTTCCCTCCTGCTCGCCGCTCGTCAGCACCCAGTGGGAGCGATTGATGTCGACCCGGTCGGCGCCGTAGACCTGGTCGAGCGGCTTGCTCGTCACGCCTCGATTCGGTCCCGAGGTCGCGGGCGCGTTCGTCCATGTGTCGCGATGATTCGCGCCCGACATCATGCAGCTCTTGATCACCACGCCTCGCGCCGAATCCGGATTCGCGTTGAGCGGCGGCGTCATCGCCGTCTCGTAGAGCAGCGCCGCCACCGAGCTCACGATTCCCGTCGCCCAGCTCGTGGCGGACTGCGGCGCGACCACTTCGGGCTTCATGCGCCCGGCGCCGTCGTAGCCGGCGGGAACCACGCCCCAGCTGTGCGCGCCATCCTCGAGTCCCACGGAGAGTCCGTTGTAGTTGTGCGACATCAACGAGGGCGGCACGCCCGCGCCGTTGTTGAGCCCCACGCAGAACAACGTGAAGTCCCGATTCTGCGCGAAGTCCGCGCGACGATTCGCCTCGTTGTCGAGCGACGTCGAGCCGAAGCTTCCGATCCAACTGTGATTGAAGACCTTCGACGCGCCCGGCGGCATCAGCGGCAGCGACGCGCTGCCCATGCCGAGCCGCAGGTAGCCCGACTGCACGAAATTGCCCGCTTCGTAGAGCCAGACGCCGGTGATGCCCGTGGCGATGCTGTTCCACTCGCCGTAGAAGTTCTGCGCCACCGTGGTGGCGTGCCAGCTGTTGCCGCCCGACCCGCCGCTCATCGCGGTGAAGGTGATGCCGATGAAGTCGGAGATGCTCTGATCGGGCCCGTAGTTGCCCGGGCTGACCGGCGCCTCGGCCTGCACCACGTTCACGCCCGCTCCCGTGGGAACTCCCACGCCGCCGAGCCGCGCCACGAGATCGTCGTAGCCGATGTCCGCGTTCGCGGGCGCCGCGCTCAGCGCCAGCGACGCGATCGATGCGAGCGATGCGAGTACGACCTCATGTCGGCGGGAACGGTGAAGTCGAAGCATGCTCTCTCTCAGGCTCGGTGCGGATTGGGGGAACGAATCGCGAGGACGGCTGCCACCGAATACGGCGGCGATCCCCGGTCGGACGGCCGAAGCCTAGCATCCGAGCCTCTCAGGGCAATGGGGTTGGCGGCACCTCGTCGTTTCCGGACTCCTCTCCGTCGGAGGCGGTGTTCGAGCGACGAGGCACCGAATCGGAGGCGATCTCGTCGAGCACGAGCACTTCCGCTCGGGCGTTGCGTCGATCGTCCGCGGGATCGCGCGGGAACGCGGCGACGCGATCGTGATCGCCTTCACTCGCGAGTCGAAGTCGGCGCCACGACACGCCCTCGCGAACGAGCACGCCCGCAACCGCGAACGCCCGATCGAACGCGAGCTTCATGGCCTCCTCCGGCGTGCGGAACGATTCCGCAGCGGAGGCGTGCCCTCGCACTTCGACCACGCTCTGGAGTCCGCGCAGGCTCCGCGCGAGTTGCGTGAGCACGCGCTCGTCCTCCGGCAGGAGGTCCGACGAGCGCTCGCCGAAGGCGATGCTCACGCCGGTGCCGAATCGTGGCGCCGGCCGCACGGTGCGCACTTCCATTTCGCGTCCCTCGATGCCGTCGTCGCGAGCCTCGCCGGCGCCCGCCTGGCGCGAGAGGATGCGGTCGATGAGCGGCCGGTCCTTCGGATCGGTGCTCGCAAGATCGACCTCGTTGTTGAAGGCCTTGCGCACCGCGATCGCGAAGTCGATCATGTCGGGCGTCGGCGCCGGCTGCTCGCCGTCCTCCACCGGCGCTCCCGTCGATGCGTTCACATGCTTCGGCGCGAAGTTGAGCGCGAAGAGGATCACGAAGAAGCCCATCATGAGCATCACCATGTCGGCGAAGCTGATGAGCCACTCCGGAGCGCCCTCGTGGTACTCCGGGTGTCCCGGCGAGAAGTGATGCTTCGATCGCGCGCGGCCCTCGCCGCCGCTCACGACCACCTGCACTTCGTCGCTCTTCCGCGCGTCGCTCATGGGTGCGTTCGTGGTTCGCTCGTTGCGTGGTGGCGGTGCGCGCCTTGCATCATGCCGCCGCGCGATGCTGCGTTCGGATCGTCTGCGGCACGAACGCGAGCATCTTGTCCTGCGTGGCGCGAGGATTGTCGCCGGCGTGGATCGAGAGAATGCCCTGGAGCATCATCTCCTTCGCCACGATCTCCTCGCCGCTTCGCAGCGCGAGCTTGTCGCCGATCGGACCGGCGATCGCGTTCGCCAGCACGCAGCCGTACATGGTGGCCGTGACCGCCACGGCGAGCATGTGGCCGAGGATCTCCACGTCGCCGCCGAGATTGCCGAACATGCCGATCTGTCCGATGAGCGTGGCCACGAGTCCGTATCCGGGACCGTAGAG
>VGXK01000321.1 GCA_016873355.1 Phycisphaerae bacterium
GATGAATCCGTGCTCGTGCACCGGGATCTCCCAGCGCTGCGAGCCGCCCATCACGTCACGCAGCGGCGACTCGGGCGCGGCGCGACGAACGGCGCGCTCGCCGGATGGGGCTGCCGCGTCGGGCGAGATTGGCTTCGCGTGCGAAGCGACGACGGGCGCTGGCTCGCTCATGAGGGGAGTCTCGCAGAACTCGGCGACGGCGCCCTCGGCCGCAGCCGCTGCGCATCGAGCCACGCGCGCAGCCACTCGCGCACGTCCTCGGAGGTGGCCTTCGTGAGCGTCGGCTTTCCGTCGGCCAGGATGTCCGGCGCCACGTCGGAACGAGGCGGCCAGTCGACCCGCACTCGCGCCAGCGCCTCCGGCAGCAGCGCCGGCGGCCGGCCCAGGAGCGCCGTCTTCGCATCGGGCGGCCACGCCGTCGGACCTCCCGGTTTCGACACCGGCGGCGGCGCGGGCGGTTCCATCGCGTCCCGCATGCCGTCGAGGAACTCCGTCTCGGAGCGCGGAAACGCGCCGTCGTGTCCCGCCGACCAGCGCAGCAGCTCCCACGCGACCGTGCGCATCGCATTGTCGGTGAGCGCCGCCTCGCGCTTCACGCCGCCGGCCACCATCCAGCCCCAGAGAAACGTGCCGATCGAGAGCAGCACGAAGAACGCGCCGAACCAGCGCACGAAGACCGGCCCGGGGATTCCGGCCGGCGGCGCCGCGTGACCGCCGTTGCGCGCGCTCGTCGCGCCGTGCTCGCTCACATCCGCATCCCCTCGAACTTGAGCCGCTGCCGCACGCGGCGCGGCTCCGGCTCCGGCACCGCCGAAAGCAGCGCCTTCGTGTACGCATGCTGCGGCGTGCGGATGATCGAATCTCGATCGCCCTCCTCCACGATCTTGCCGTTGAGCATCACCGCGATGCGATCGCACACATGGTGGATCACCGCCATGTCGTGGCTGATGAAGAGGTACGAGAGACCGAACTCGTCCTGGAGATCGCTCAGCAGGTTGAGGATCTGGCTCTGGATGCTCACATCGAGCGCGCTCGTGGGTTCGTCGCAGACGATGAGCTCGGGCTCGAGCGCGAGCGCCCGCGCGATCGCCACGCGCTGCCGCTGCCCTCCCGAGAACTCGTGCGGATATCGATCGGCCGCGGCCTTCCACAATCCGCAGCGCTCGAGCAGCGACTCGACGCGATCTCGCAGCGCCTCGCCCGACGCAAGCCCGTGCACCTCCAGCGGCTCGCCGACGATGCGACCCACGCGCATGCGCGGATTCAGGCTGCCGCCCGGATCCTGGAAGATGATCTGCATGCGGCGCCGCAACGCACGCATGGAGGCGTAGCCCTGCGCGAAGACGTCGACGCCGTCGAAGAGCACGCGCCCGCCGGTGGCGGGGATCAGCCGCAGGATGGTGCGCCCCACCGTCGTCTTGCCGCAGCCCGATTCGCCCACGAGCCCGAGCGTTTCGCCGCGTCCGATGCGGAAGCTCACGCCGTCGACGGCCTTCACGTGGCCGACCGTGCGCTGAAGCACGCCGCGTCGCACCGGGAACCAGGTCTGAAGATCGCACACCTCGAGCAGCGGCCGATCCGCGGCGCCGGGAATCGCGTTCGCGGTGGCGGGCGCGGCGTGCGTCATGAACGCGGCATGCTAGCAGTCGCTCAACGCGAGCCGATCGGCACGATCGCCTCGCGGCGGCTGCCGTCGGGATCGACCACCGTGAGCGAGGTCTCGATCGGCGGCGCCCACGCCGATTCGCGCGAGCGGACGAGACGCGTGTAGAGATCGTCGACGGACGACACGCTCTGGCCGTCCACCGCAACGATGATCGCGCCGGACGAAATCCTCGACGCGGCGATGCTGCGCGGCGCCACGTCCTCGACGAGCACGCCGGGGCGCGGCGCCACGTTCCATTTCGCGCACGCTTCGGGCGTCGCCGTCACGAGTCGCGTCAACCCCGAGTCGCGCAGAGCGGCGGCCATTCCGCCGTAGCTCATCTCCGGATCGCTCTCCACGAGCACCGCGTCGAGTTCGACGCGCGAGCCGGTGCCCGATTGCGGGTCGGGACGCCAGACCTCGACCTTCACCTTCGCGCCGGGCTTCTGCGTGCCGATGATCGCAAAGACCTGCTTCGGCGCCGTCACCTTCACGCCGGCGATCGTCAGGATCACGTCGCCCACGCGAAGTCCCGCCTCGTGCGCCGGACTGCCGCGCACGACCGTGCTCACGACCGCGCCGTCGCCCTGGAACGAGCGCGAGATCGTCTCCTGGAGCGATCCGAGCGCGCCGCGGCGCAGCATCGCAAGCTCCGGCAGGCTCACCACCGACACGCCCAGGAATCCGCGCTCCACGCGACCGCGCTCGATGAGCTGCGTCACGATGCTCTCGATCATCTCCATCGGGATCGCGAGGCCGATGCCCGCCGACTGGCCCTGCCCGAGCGAGTTGCCGCGCCCGGTGGCGATCGCCGTGTTCATGCCGATCACGCGGCCCTGGATGTCGGTGAGCGGACCGCCGCTGTTGCCGGGATTGATCGCCGCGTCCACCTGGATGAAGTTCTCGTAGTCGAGGTCGACGAGTCCGGCGGTGCGCCCGATTCCCGAGATGATTCCGCTCGACATGCTGAAGCGGAAGTCGAAGGGGCTGCCGAAGGCGAAGACGAGTTCGCCCTGGCGCGGCTCCTCGAGCGATCGCAGCGCCGGCCGCAGTCCCGACGCGCGAATGCGAAGCACGGCGACATCGGCGCGGATCTCCATGCCCACGAGTTCCGCTTCGTAGCGCTCGCCGTCGTAGAGCTGCACCTCGATGCTGCCGGCGCCGTCGACGACGTGCGCGTTCGTGACGATGTGTCCGTTCGCATCCCAGATCCAGCCCGAGCCCGAACTCGCGAAGCCTCCGCCGCGAGATCGTCCGCGCGCGACGCCGGCGGTGCTCACGTGCACCACGCTCGGCTCCACGATCCGCGCCAGGTCACGCGATGCCTGGCTGAACTGATCGAGCGAAGGATTGGCGGCGAGCCGCTGCGCCGCGTCGCGCACCTCCGCGTCCGTGCGCGCCGCGCGGTAGCCGCGATACGCCATCGGCGCCGCCACGAGCGCCAGCAGCGCCGCCCCGATCACCACGAGCGCCGGCCCGATGTGCTCGAACCGCTTCGACGCGGGCGCGGAACGGCTCACGAGCGCTCCGTGCCGCCGGCGGAGAATCGAGCGGCTTCCTCCGGCGACATGCGGTACGGGTGCTCGCCGAGCTCGCCGTCGCGAACTCGCTCGCGCCAGCGCTCGGCCGCTCGCTCGATCGCGCCGCCGAGATCGACGATCGGCTTGGCGAAGGCGGGCTGCCAGTCGGTCAAGCCGAGAATGTCCTGGAGCACCA
>VGXK01000322.1 GCA_016873355.1 Phycisphaerae bacterium
CCGAGACGAAGTGCTTCCCCGACGGCGAGCTGCTCGTGAAGCTCGACGAGGACGTCCGCGGGCGCGACTGCTTCGTCGTGCAGTCGACGAGCGAGCCCGTGAACGACAGCCTGATGGAGCTGCTCATCTTCATCGACTGCCTGCGGCGCGCCAGCGCCAAGCGCATCACCGCCGTCATCCCGTACTTCGGCTACGCGCGGCAGGATCGCAAGGACGAGGGGCGCGTGCCGATCACGGCGAAGCTCGTCGCGAACCTCATCACCGCCGCCGGCGCGCATCGCGTGCTCTGCATGGACCTGCACGCGGCGCAGATCCAGGGCTTCTTCGACATTCCGGTCGACCACATGGCGGCGGCGCCGGTGCTCTCGGACTACTTCACCCACAATCGCGATCGCTTCGGACCGTGCGTCGTCGTCTCGCCCGACGTGGGCAACGCGAAGGTGGCGAACATGTACGCCGACATTCTCGGCGTCGACCTCGCGATCATCGACAAGCGTCGCAAGAGCGGCTCGCAGGTCTCCATGAAGAGCCTGATCGGCGAAGTCGAAGGCTGCTCGGTGCTCATGTTCGACGACATGATCTCGACCGCGGGAACCGTCTGCGAGGCGGCCCGCGTGGTCATGGAGCACGGCGCCACCTCCGTGCACGTGGCGTGCACGCACGCGCTCATGGTGGGCAGCGCCATCGAGCGCCTGGCGAGCGGTCCGATCGGCTCCGTGGTCGTCACGGACACGATTCCGATCGGCGAGCGGCTTGCCGGCCTCGGCGGCAAGCTCGTCACGCTCACCGTGGCGCCGCTGCTCGGCGAAGCGGTGCATCGCATTCATCACGATCAATCCATCTCGGCGCTCTTCCGCAACGGCGTCGGAGTGAAGCGCTGAGTCCCGACGCGAATCGAACCCCCCACAAGGAGTCAAGAGAGATGAGCAAGGAAACACCCGTCCTGACGGCGCAGCGCCGCGAGCGATTCGGCACGCGCTACGCGCGCCGCCTCCGCGAAAGCGGCCGACTTCCCGCCGTGATCTACGGCCACGGCGCCGATCCGGTCGCCGTGAGTCTCGACGCGAAGGAGACGATCACGACGCTCAAGCACGGCGTGCACGTGCTGAACGTGGTGGTCGAAGGCGGCAAGGCCGAGACCTGCCTCGTCAAGGATCTCCAGTTCGGCTTCCTGGGCGACGACGTGGTGCACGTCGACCTCGCCCGCGTCGATCTCGACGAAGTGGTCACCGTCAAGGTGCGACTCAACTTCTTCGGACAGCCGGAGTCGGCCCGCAAGCCCGGCGCCGTGCTCGTCCACGCCGTGAACGACGTCGAAGTCTCCTGCAAGGTTCGCGAGATCCCCTCCGACATCAAGGTGGACATCTCGAACATGGAGGACGACTTCGTGGCGTCGCAGATCAAGCTGCCCGCGGGCCTCACGCTCGTGACGCCGCCGAACACGATGGTCTGCCATGTCGAGATCGTGAAGGAAGAAGTCGTCGTCGCGCCGGAAGCCGCCGTGGCCGAAGCCGCCGCCGAGCCCGAAGTGCTCACGGCGCGCAAGGACAAGGAAGGCGAAGAGGGCGCTGCCGCGAAGGACGCCAAGCCCGGCAAGGAGGCGAAGGAAGGCTGATGAAGCTCATCGTCGGTCTCGGCAATCCCGGCAGCGAGTACGACCGCACCCGGCACAACGTCGGGTTCGAGGCGGTCGACCGCCTCGCGCGCCGCTTCGTCGATCCGCAGCGAAGCACGGCGAAGGCGCGCTTCTCGGGATTGCTGCTCGAGGCCGAGATCGGAGCGGAGCGAGTGCTGCTGCTGCGCCCGACGACCTTCATGAACCGCTCGGGCCAGAGCGTGGCCGACGCGGTGCGCTTCCACAAGATGGACGCGAGCCGCGATCTGCTCGTGATCACGGACGATCTCGCGCTGCCGTGCGGCTCGATCCGATTGCGCGCCGAAGGCGGCGCCGGCGGACACAACGGACTCGCCGACATCGGCGAGAAGCTCTCGAGCTGGGACTTTCCCCGGCTTCGAATCGGGATCGACGCCGCCGGCGCGATCCCGCAGGATCAGTACGTGCTCGGTCGATTCCGGCCCGATCAGTTGCCGGCGATCGAGAGCGCCATCGAGGATGCCGTTGCCGCCGGCGCGTGCTGGGCGAAGGACGGACTCGAGACGGCGATGAATCGATTCAACCGTCGCGCGGCGAATCTGCCGAACGACCCAACCCAGAAGGTGTGAACCCATGTCCGAAACGCGTGTGCAGAACTACGAGGCGTTCGTGCTCTTCCCCCAGTCGGCGTCCGCCGATCTCGAGGGAAGCGTGGAGCACGTGCGCGAGATCATCACCGGCCGCAAGGGCGAGGTGCTGAGCATCGCCAAGTGGGACGAGCGCCGGCTCGCCTACGACATCCGGGGCAACAAGCGAGGTCTCTACCTGCTTGCCTACTTTCGAATCGACACTCGCGCGGTCTCGCAGATCGAGCGGGACTTCACGCTCAGCGAGCGCGTGCTGCGGGCGCTCGTGACGCGCTGCGAGCATCTCACCGGCGAGCAGATGCAGAACGCCGAGGCGATGCAGCGAACCCAGGACGAGGCGCGGC
Source organism: Phycisphaerae bacterium (assembly GCA_016873355.1). Lineage (GTDB taxonomy): Bacteria > Planctomycetota > Phycisphaerae > Phycisphaerales > SM1A02 > VGXK01. Next base: position 2,586 of record VGXK01000322.1, read on the forward strand.
TGCGGCGCGAGCCGGTGCCGAGCGCGGCGCCGAGCGCGGGCGGCGAGGCACCGGCCGAAGAGCGGGCGGAAGTCTGACCGACGCCGCCCAGGTCCGGGAGCGAGCAGCGTGTCGAGATCGCGGATCGGCGCGATCGAAAGGGGCACGGCTCGTCCCGGCGCGCGGGATCGGGGTCGGTCGGTCGGTCGCGTTGGCGCGGCGCCTCGGAACTTCCGGCGGGCCTGCCCCCGCGCCGATCAGACCCGTATAGAATCCGAACAACGCGTTCGGGCTCACCGATCGCGCCTCACGGACGAACTGCCCGCATCTCGATACCCAGGAGCTCAATCATGGCCAACTTCAACAAGGTGATTCTCATCGGCAATCTCACTCGAGATGTGGAGGTCAGGGCGATCGCTGGCGGCCAATCGGTCTCCAAGTTCGGACTCGCGGTCAATCGAAAGTTCCGCACCAAGGACAACGAGGAGCGCGAGGAGGTCACCTTCGTCGACTGCGAGGCGTGGGGACGCACGGGCGAAGTGATGAGCCAGTACCTGCGCAAGGGCAGCCCCGTGTTCATCGAGGGACGACTCCGGCTCGATCAGTGGGAGGACAAGGAGGGCCAGAAGCGGTCGCAGCTTCGAGTCGTCGTCGAGAACTTCCAGTTCATCGGCGCGCGTCCGGAGGGCGGCGGCCGACGGAACGAGGAGTCCTCCGGCGCTCCCGCGCGCGAGCGCTCGGGAAGTCGTGAGCAGGGCTCGGGCGGCAATGAGGCGGCGCACACCGCCACGCCCGAG
>VGXK01000323.1 GCA_016873355.1 Phycisphaerae bacterium
TGACCGGCGGCGAAGCGGGCGATCTCCCGGCCGCGCCCGCGCCGCCGCCCGCGCCAGCGCTTGCGCCCTCGCGCAACGCCTGCTCCGTGAGGTATCGCAGCACCATGGCGTGCGTGCCGCGGCGGCCGTGACCGGCGCCGGCGAGTTCCTCGTAGAGCCGCTTCGCGAGCGAGAGCATCGGCAGGTCGAGCGAGAGCGACTCCGCCTCTTCGCACGCGATGCGAAGATCCTTCACGAGGTGATCGACGAGGAATCCGGGGCCGAGGTCGCCCTTGAGCACGCGCGGCGCGAGGTTCTGAATCGTCCAGCTTCCCGCGGCGCCGCCGCCGACGCTCTCGAGCATTCGCGACGGATCGAGCCCGGCCTTCGTCGCGTACGCGATCGACTCGCTCATCGAGATGGTGGCCGCGGCCACGAGAATCTGGTTCACGAGCTTGCAGTGCTGCCCGCTCCCGGGAGGGCCGTGGTGCACGATCGTGCGGCCGAGCTTCTCGAGCAGCGGGCGAGCCGCCGCCACATCGGCATCGCGGCCGCCGACCATGATCGAGAGCGACGCGTTGCGGGCGCCGACGTCGCCCCCGGACACGGGCGCATCGACGGCGCCCGCGCCGCGCTCGAGCGCCTCCCGCGCAATGCGCTTCGCAAGCTGCGGCGTGCTCGTCGTCATGTCGATGAGGAGCGTCGGCGCCGCGCCCGCCCGCAGCGATCCGCGCGGCCCGAGATGCACTTCCTCCACGTCGACCGGCCGCGCCACCATCGAGAAGACGGCGTCGGTGCCTTCGGCGGCCTCGGCCGGAGACTCCGCCCACGCAGCGCCTCGCTCGAGCAGCGCCGCGCATGCGGGCGTGTCCCGGGTGCGCGAGAAGATGCGAACCTCGTGGCCGGCGTCGAGCAGATGCCCGGCCATCGATCTCCCCATCACGCCGATTCCGATCCATCCGACTCTCACGAGCGATCCTTTCGATGCGGGCCGCGGATCCGTGACGCGAGCGTTGCGCAGGCCGTTCGTGCCCTTCGTACGGCATGCTTCGGGACGACTCGGATGCTACGGGACCGCTCGTGCGTCTGATGCAACGCCAAACCGTTCCAGCCGTATGGGCCCGTCTCACGCTTCCAGCGCCGCGAAGTATCTTCCACGGTCTCGCGGTCGGCCAGACCATGGTCGACCACGGGACCCCGGCTTGAAGCGAACCGCCGCAAGGAGAACGGGAAGTGCCTTGCGCAGGCAGGCGGTGCTTCAGGCCGGGCGATCTGGAGAAACCACACCATGACCATCACGCAGCACGACATCTCGTCGATCGAACGACAGGTGGAAGCGGCGTCCAAGCCGTTTCGCCAGCTCGTCGAGCAGATGCATCGAGTGATCGTCGGCCAGGACGAACTGCTCGAAGGCCTGCTCATCGGGCTTCTTTCCAACGGCCACATCCTCATCGAAGGCGTGCCGGGACTCGCCAAGACCACGGCGGTGGCCACGCTCGCGGCGGGCATCCGCACCGGGTTCCAGCGCGTGCAGTTCACGCCCGATCTCCTGCCCGCGGACCTGATCGGCACGCTCATCTATCGCCCCGGCAGCGGCGACTTCGTGGTCAAGAAGGGGCCGATCTTCACGAACATCGTGCTCGCCGACGAAATCAACCGCGCGCCGGCGAAGGTTCAGAGCGCTCTTCTCGAGGCCATGCAGGAGCGGCAGGTCACGATCGGCACCGAGACCTTCCCGATGTCCGATCCGTTCCTGGTGCTCGCCACGCAGAACCCGATCGAGCAGGAGGGAACGTATCCCCTGCCGGAAGCGCAGGTGGATCGATTCCTGCTGAAGCTGGTCGTCAGGTATCCGACGCCGAAGCAGGAGCGGCAGATCCTCGATCGCATGGCGACGACGGCGCCGAAGATCGCGGTGGAGCCGGTGATGCACCCCGAGTCGATCTCGGAGGCGCGTCGCGTGGTCGACCAGGTCTTCATCGACGATCGCATCAAGGATTACATCGTGAATCTCGTGGTGGCGTCGCGCGATCCGGCGACGGTGAAGGCGCCGGTGAAGGAGCTCATCCAGTACGGCGCGTCGCCTCGCGCGACGATCGCCCTGACGCTCGCGTCGCGCGCGAAGGCGTTCCTCGACGGGCGCGGCTATGTCGTTCCGCAGGACGTGAAGGACGTGGCGCTCGAGGTGCTGCGGCATCGGCTCGGCCTCACCTACGAGGCCGAGGCGCTCGAGAAGAGCGCCGACGACGTGGTGCGCACGCTCCTGGAGCACGTGCCCGTTCCGTGATCGTTCCGGCGGCGCCGCGAACCGGATCCGAATGCGTTCCATGGTCCAGACGCCCACCAACGGCAGCGCGAGCGAGGCACGCGAACTGATCCGGCGCGTGCGCCGGATCCAGATCCGCACGAGCCGCATCGTGAGCGAGGCGCTCGCGGGTCAGTACCACTCCGCGTTCAAGGGGCGCGGCATGGAGTTCGAGGAAGTGCGCCCCTACGCCATCGGCGACGACGTGCGCACGATCGACTGGAACGTCTCGGCGCGCATGGGCTCGCCGCACGTGAAGCTCTTCCGCGAGGAGCGGGAGCTCACGGTCATGCTCGCGGTCGATCTCTCGGGCTCGCTCTCCTTCGGCACGCATTCGCAGCTCAAGCGCGAGCTCGTGGCGGAGGTGGCGGCCACGATCGCCTTCAGCGCGATCCGCAACAACGACAAGGTCGGCCTGATGGCGTTCACGGACCGCATCGAGCGCTTCGTGCCCGCGCGGAAGGGTCCACGGCACGTGCTCCGCATCGTGCGCGAGCTGCTCGGATTCGAGCCCGCGGGGTGCGGCACGCGCCTGGGCGAGGCGATCCGCGAGCTCGATCGCATCCAGCGGCGCCGCAGCGTGCTCTTCGTGCTGAGCGACTTCGAGGATCACGGGTGGGAGACGGCGCTGTCGCTGGCGCGCCAGCGTCACGACGTGATTCCGGTGGTCGTCTCCGATCGACGCGAGCGCGCCCTGCCGCGCGTGGGGCTGGTGGAATGCGTGGATCCCGAGAGCGGCGAGCGCGTGGTGATCGACACGGGCAGCCGGCGCGTGCGGTCCCGATACGCGGCGGCGGCGCTCGAGCGCCTGCAGGCGCGGCGGATCGCGTTCGCGCGGGCGAAGGCGACGCCGATCGAGATCGAGACCGGCGACGACTGCGGGCGTCCGCTCATGGAGTACTTCCGCCGCCGCGAGGCGAGGAGGGGGCGATGAACGGCGCCGCGAACGATCGAGGGCGAGCCGCGCTCGTTGCCCTCGTCGCGATCGCGTTCGCGGCAATGCGCGGCGCTGCGCAGGCGCCGCAGGCCCCGCCGCCGCAGGCCCCGCCGCCGCGGGCCGCTCCGCCGC
>VGXK01000324.1 GCA_016873355.1 Phycisphaerae bacterium
CGCGAGCTCGCATACCTCTCCGAAATGCTCAAGGCGCCGAAGAAGCCGTTCGCGGCGATCCTGGGCGGCGCGAAGGTCTCGGACAAGCTGCTCGCGCTTCGCAATCTCATCGGACGCGTCGATTCGATCCTGGTCGGCGGCGCCATGGCCTACACCTTCCTGCTGGCGCAGGGTCACGCGCTGGGACGAAGCCGCGTGCAGGCGGACATGGCGCAGGAGGCGAAGTCGATTCTCGAGCTCGCGAAGTCGAAGGGCACCAGGCTGCTGCTTCCCGTCGATCATGTCTGCGCCGCCGAACTCAAGCAGGGCGTGGCGACGCGCACGGTGGCGGGGGACATTCCCGCGGAACTGATGGGTCTCGACATCGGTCCCGCCACGGAACAGCTCTTTGCGGCCGAGATCGCCGGCGCGGCCACCGTGGTGTGGAACGGGCCGATGGGGGTCTTCGAAACGCCGCCCTTCGATCGCGGCACGCTCGCGGTGGCGAAGGCGCTGGCGGCGGCCACCTCGCGCGGCGCGGTGACGGTCGCCGGCGGCGGAGACACCGCCGCGGCGGTCGAAGCGGCCGGGCTCGCGTCGGCGCTCAGCCACATCTCGACCGGCGGCGGTGCAAGCCTCGAGATGCTCGAGGGAAAGCACTTCGAGAGCCTGGATCCACTGCTCGACGCATGACCGGCCGTGATCGTTCGTGCGGAAGCTCACCTGCTCCCGCGCGCAGAATCACGATGGATCGTCGCTCGACCCGACCGGTATAGTGGTCACACCGTTCGACGACCCGGAGACCCACATGATGAACAGCCTGATCGCCCGACTGGCCCTGACCGCCTCCGCCGCGGCGCTGACCGTGGCCGCCTCCGTCACGGGAGGCCCGCAAGGAACCAAGAAGCTCGAGGCCGGGGACAAGGCGCCTCCGATCGAAGGCGTCACGGACTGGGTGCAGGGCGAAATGCCCAACCTCTCCGACGGCGTCGTGGTCGTCGAGTTCTGGGCGACCTGGTGCGAGCCGTGCAAGCGAGCCATTCCCCACCTCAACGCGCTGCACAAGCAGTTCGCCCGCCTCGGGCTCAAGATCGTCGGCATCGCCGCGGACGAGAAGACCGGCTCGCTCACCGAGAACGTCAAGAGCGTCAAGAACTTCGTGAAGTCCAAGGGCGACGCCATGGGCTACATCGTCGGCGTCGACAACATGGGCGAGGCGAAGCGCCGCTACATGGAGGCGGCGAAGATCGAGGGAATTCCCGCGACCTTCGTACTGGGCCGCAACGGCCGCGTGCTCTGGATCGGCCGGCCGTCCGACGACCGTTTCGAAACGGTCATCAAGCTCGCGATCCAGAACAAGTTCGACCCGATCCTCACGCCGAAGGCGTGGGAGACGCTCGAGGCCGCCAAGCGAGCCGCGGCGTTGCGGAACTTCCGCGAGGCGTATCTCCAGATCGACGAAGTGGTGAAGATGGATCCGCCGCTCTTCGGCTGGCTCATCGCCGAGCGATACGTGATGACGCTCGACACCGAGAAGAACGCCGAGGCGGCGAAGCAGTACCTGAAGAACATCCTGCCCGGCATCGCCGCGGATCCGTACTCGCTGCAGGAGCTCGTGCAGACGATCTGCAAGGACCCGATCCAGTCGGAGCGCGATCTCGACTCCGCGATGATCCTGGCCCAGCAGTGCCGAAAGGCGTGCGGAAGCGATCCCGCGCCCGGGATGGCAATGATCGCGCTCGTGCACGCCACGAAGGGTGAGTTCGAGAAGGCGGTCGAGATCCAGACCGCGGCGTGGCTCGCCGCCGTTCCGGGCGAGAAGCCGGAGTACAAGCGGGTTCTCGACGAGTACCAGCGGATCCGCACCCGCAACGCGCAGCCGAACGCGCTCCTGGGCGAGTGACGATCGATTCCGTCGTCGGAGGCGAGGGCGCCCGAGGCGCGACGGCGTCGCGAGGCGCCCTCTTTCGCGCGCCGCCGGCGCGGCCGCTCGTGGCGGCGAGCATCCTCTCCGCAGACTTTTCGCGCCTGGGGGACGAGTGCCGCGCCGTGATCGCCGCCGGCGCGGACGCGATCCATGTCGACGTGATGGACGGCCACTTCGTGCCGAACCTGTCGATGGGTCCGGCGGTCTGCGCCGCCGTGCGACGCGCGGTTCCGGGCGCCATGATCGACGTGCACCTGATGGTCGAGCAGCCCTCGCGTTTCCTCGAGCCGTTCGCGAAGGCGGGGGCCGACCACTGCACGGTGCATCGCGAGGTGGAGGAGGATCTCCCGGCGCTGCTGGCGCAAGGCCATTCGCTCGGCATGTCGATGGGGGTGGCGATCAATCCCGACACTCCGGCGACGGCGCTGGCGTCGATTGCGGAGCCGTGCGAGCTCATGCTCGTGATGAGCGTGCATCCGGGGTACTCCGGGCAGGCGTTCATCCCCGCGGTGCTCGACAAGGTGCGGTCGCTGCGAGCACGATTCGGAGCCTCGCGGCGCATCGAGATCGACGGCGGCGTGTCGCCGGCGAACGCGCACTCGTGCGTCGAGGCCGGCGTCGATGTGGTCGTGAGCGCCAGCGCGCTCTTCGGCTCCCGGGACTACGGCGCCACGATCGCGGCACTGCGGGGCTGAGCGGGATCGCGGTACGATGCGGCCGTGATGAGGAACCGTCGTGGCTGAGCGGACCTCGGAGGAGCAGGCGGCGCCCGCGAAGAAGGCGGTTCCCGACGGCCTGTGGACGCAGTGTCCCGCCTGCGCGGAGACGATCTTCCGCAAGAGCCTGGAGGCGAACCTCTTCGTCTGCCCGCGCTGCGAGCACCACCATCGCGTGAGCGGACGGCAGCGCGTGCAGCAGCTCGTCGACCCCGGAAGCTTCGAGCCGATGAACGCGGACATGGCGCCGATGGATCCGCTTCGATTCGCCGACCAGAAGCCCTACCTCCAGCGCATCGCGGATGCGCAGCGCAAGACCGGCGAGAACGACGGCGTGCAGACGGGCACGGGCTTCATCAAGGGACGCAAGGTGGTGCTCGCCTGCCTCGACTTCACCTTCCTCGGCGGGTCGATGGGGTCGGTGATCGGCGAGAAGATCTCGCGCGCGATCGAGCACGCGGCCGACCACGATCACCCGATGGTGATCGTGAGCTGTTCCGGAGGTGCTCGCATGCAGGAGTCGGGCTTCTCGCTCATGCAGATGGCCAAGACCTCGGCGGCGCTGGCGCGGCTCGACGCGGCCGGAGGCCTGTTCATCTCCGTGCTCGCCGATCCCACCACCGGCGGCGTCACCGCGAGCTTCGCCATGCTCGGCGACGTGATCCTGGCCGAGCCGAAGGCGCTCATCGGGTTCGCGGGCCCGCGCGTGATTGCACAGACGATTCGGCAG
>VGXK01000325.1 GCA_016873355.1 Phycisphaerae bacterium
CCGGCGGCTCTTCGGCGGGCGGCGGCGGCGGCGCGGCCGGCTTGACCGTCTTGACCAGGCGCGGCGGGCCGAGCACGGGCGCGGCGGGCTTCGGCGGCTCCGCCTTCTTCGCCGGCGCGGCCTTCTTGGCGCCGCCCTTCGCGGGCGCCGGCGTCTCGGCGAAGATGTTGCCCGAGGGCAGCGCGACGTTGCGCTGGCGCGCCACGCGCTCGACGAACGAGCGCGCCACGACCTCCTCCAGCGTGCTCGAGGCGCTCTTCAGCTCGATGCCGTGATCGCGCTTCAGCAGCGCGAGCACTTCCTGGCTCGTCGTTCCGAGCAGCTCCGCGACCTTGTAAATCCGGACCGTTGCCAAATTTATGCTTCCTCTTCCGCCTTCGCCGGCTCCGCCGCCGCGAGCTCGCCTTCATCGCCCGGCCCGCTCGCTTCGGCGGACAAGTCGCCCTCAGTGGGCTCGATCATTTCAGTGGCGTCCGTCTCGGCGCCCTCGGCGGCGGCCGCATCGAAGTCGCCGAACTGCGCCTCGACTTCCTTGCGCTTCTCTTCCTCGCTCTTGATGTCGATGCGCCAGCCGGTCAGCTTCGCCGCCAGCCGCACGTTCTGCCCCTTCTTGCCGATGGCCAGCGAGAGCTGCTTGTCCTCGACGACGACCTCCATCACGCGTTCCTTGTCGTCGACGATGGTGACGCGCTGGACCTTGGCGGGGCTGAGCGCGTTGGTGACGAAGAGCACCGAGTCGTCGGACCACTCGACGATGTCGATCTTCTCGCCGCGCAGCTCGCGGATGATGGCCTGCACGCGCGTGCCCTTCATGCCGACGCACGCGCCCACCGGGTCCACGTCGCGCTCGCGCGAGTAGACCGCCACCTTGGCGCGGTCGCCCGCCTCGCGCACCGCGCCGCGGATCATCACGGTGCCGTCGTAGATCTCGGGCACTTCCTGCTCGAACAGCTTGATGAGGAGCGCCGGGTCGGTGCGCGACAGCACGATCTGCGGCCCCTTGGCGCTGCGGTTGACGCCCTTGATGACGGCGCGGATGCGCTCGCCCGGCGTGTAGCTTTCCGCGCGCGACTGCTCCTTGCGCGGCAGCACGGCCTCCACGCGGCCGATCTCCACCACGAGGTCGCCGTTCTCGAACCGCTTGACCGTGCTGTTGATGACCTCGCCGATGCGCTGGTTGTACTCGGCGAAGATGTTCTCGCGCTCGGCCTCGCGCACCTTCTGGAAGATCACCTGCTTGGCGGTCTGCGCCGCGATGCGGCCGAGCACGTCGGTCCGCTTCGGGAACTCGATCTCCATGTCGACTTCGGCTTCGTCCCCGTACAGCTCCTGCGCTTCCTTCAGGGAGATCTGCGTGGACGGATTGTCGACGGTTTCGACGATGTGCTTGATGGCGAACAGATCAACCTGGCCGGTGTCCTGGTTGAACCGCGTCTTCAGCTCTTCGTTCGTCTTGTAGTACTTGCGCGAGGCGGTGAGGACGGCATCCTCGATCGCCGTGATGATCGTTTCGGCCTCGATGCCCTTTTCCTTGGCCAGGGCCTCGATCGTCTGCATCAGCGGGTTCTGCATAAATCCATGTGCGATCTGTGAGTCGCGATTTGTGATTCACAAATCACAAATCACGAATCGCAAATCACAAATCACAAATCCCTAAAACTCCACCTCGAGCCTGCCGCGGGTGACGAGCCGCAGGGGCAGTCGATGTACTCGTCCGTTCGGCGCCTCGAGCAGGACCGCGTCGTCTTCCACGCCCTCGAGCCGGCCTTCGAACGCCTTCTGGTTGTCAACCGCCTCGCTGACGACGACCTTCGCCCATCGCCCCGCGAACCGCCGGTAGTCGTTGGCGTCGCGCAGCGGCCGGTCCAGGCCGGGCGACGAAACCTCGAGCGTGTACGCGAACGGGAGCGGGTCCTCGACGTCGAGAATGGTGCTCATCTCGCGGTTGACCTGCTCGCAGTCCTCGATGCTGACGCTCTCCTCAGCCGTCGCGGCCGGGCCGGGGCGGTCGATGAAGACCCGCACCACGTGCCCGCTCGCTTCGCGGCGGCTCTGAATGTCCCAGATCTCGAGCCCGCGCGAGGCGGCAACCCGCTCAGCAATGGCCCGGATCTGCTCCAGTGGCTGCTGCACCCTGGTCTGTAACGGCCGACCTTCAGGTCGGCCTAAAACAAAAAAAGTGGGCACGAGCCCACTTGGAGTACTACTCCTGAGTGTTGCGACCCTCAAAGATATCACACGGCAGCACTTACCGCCACCGGGCGGACGAGCAGATCGTAGTCGCGGCTGCCAACAATCTCGCCGTCGACCAGCGTCCCGGGCGTCAGCTCAGCCGGATCGCAGTCGGTGAGATAGACCAGCGGGTCGATATCCGGCGCCTGGCCTTCCGTCCGGCCGCGCAGGACGAGCTCGTGCTCGGCTGAGGGGCCGTCCACCATCACGCGGACGCGCTGGCCGACGCGCGCCTGCTGCGCCCGGGCCACGACCTTCTTCTGCACGCTCATCAGCCGCGCCTGGCGCTGCCGCTTCGTCTTCGCCGGCACGTCGTCCCCGAGGCCGTGCGCGGACGTCCCTTCCTCGTGTGAATACGTGAAGACCCCCACATGGTCGAAGCCGACGGTCGTGACGAAGCGCTCCAGCGCCTGGAAGTCCCCGGCCGTCTCGCCGGGGAAGCCGACGATGAACGTCGTGCGCAGCGCGACGCCCGGGAGCCGCGTGCGAATGCGGTCGAGGAGCCGCTCGTAGCTGGCGTGCGTGCCCGGCCGCTTCATCCGCTTGAGGACCGCGTCCGAGGCGTGCTGCAGCGGCAGGTCGATGTAGTTGCACACGTGCTCGCTCTCCGCCATCGCATCGAGCACCTCGTCGCCGATGGTGGTCGGATACAGGTAGAGCATCCGGATCCAGTCCAGGCCGTCCACGCGGTTGAGCGCGCGCAGCAGGCGCGCGAGCGCGCCGCGCTCGCCGAGGTCGTTGCCGTAGAAGCTGGTGTCCTGGGAGATGAGGAGCAGCTCGCGCACGCCCTGCGCCGCCAGCATCGCCGCTTCGCGGACGATCGATTCCGTCGATCGGCTGCGGTAATGGCCACGCAGTTTCGGGATGATGCAGAAGGCGCACGTGTAGTCGCAGCCTTCGGCAATCTTCACGTAGGCGTAGTGCCGCGGCGTCGCCAGCAGGCGCGGCGTCTCGGCGTCGTAGATGTACGTGGGTAGCCGGTCGTCGCCGGTGACGGCCGTCCCGTTGGCGCGAAGCAAGGGTACGTAGGCCGGGTTCCGCTCGGCGAAGCCGGCGGACCCGGCGCTGCCAAGCGCCGCGACGATTTCCGGCACTTCGCCTGTCCCCAGCACGGCGTC
>VGXK01000326.1 GCA_016873355.1 Phycisphaerae bacterium
GCGCCAACTCGACGAGCGTGGGCGGCAGGGGAGCGGAACGAGGATCGCGGCCCTCGATCGGCTTGATTCGTGCGGACGGAATCGGCGGCGCTTCGCCCTGCGCGAGCCGTCGAATCACCCAGCCATGGGACGGGCGATTGCCGCGCCCGAGCGGAACGATCACGCGCTCGCCGGCGCGCAGCCCGTCGAGCTCGGGGGGAATCGAATAGGTGAGCCCGTCCGGCGCATGATCGATTCCGCGCTCGACCGCCACGAGCGCCAGTCCGATCGGCGCCGCCGCATCGAAGAGCCCGCCACCCGCCGAAAGCGCACCGTCCGCGCGGACCCTCGGCGCACGCGACCCCCTGGAATCCATCGAAGTCATGAGACGGCCGCGACGGCTGCGGCGCGCTGCTGCGCCGATTCCATGTCCTCGCGCGTGAGCGGCCGCTTCGTCTCCATCATGCGGACGAAGCAGTCGAAGAGGTAGGACGAATCGTGCGGTCCCGGCGACGCCTCGGGGTGGTACTGCACGCTGAAGATCGGCAGCTCGAGGTGGCGGAAACCGGCGACCGTTCCGTCGTTGAGATGCTGATGCGTCGGCTCGCCGCCCGCGGCTCGCAGCGACGCCTCGTCGACGCAGAAGCCGTGGTTCTGGCTGGTGATCTCCACGCGTCCGGTGAGCAGATTTCGAACCGGCTGATTCGCGCCGCGATGACCGAACTTGAGTTTCCAGGTCTTCGCGCCGAGCGCGAGCGCAAGCAACTGATGTCCGAGGCAGATGCCGAAGGTGGGCACGCGGCCGGCGACCTGCCTGAGCGTGGCGATCGTGGCCTCGACCGCGGCGGGATCCCCCGGACCGTTCGAGATGAAGAGGCCGTCGGGCTTGAGCGAGTCGATTTCCCTCGCCGGAACGTCGTGCGGCACCACCGTGACGTCGCATCCGCGCTCGGCGAGATGCCGCAGGATGTTGTGCTTGGCGCCGCAATCGATCGCGAGCACCTTGAAGCGAGCGCCGCCGCCCGATTCGACGCCGCGCGGGCGCCAGTCCCCCAGCGAATCCCGCCACTTCGACGCGCTGCGCGGGCTCACGCACCCGGCGAGATTCTGCCCGCTCATCGATTCGCTGCCCCGGGCCGCGGCCACGAGCGATTCGTCGGTGGCGGCGTCGCCGAAGGCGATCACGCCCCGCATCACGCCGCGCGAGCGCAGGTGCCGCACGAGCGCCCGCGTGTCGATGCCTTCGATCCCCGGAACTCCGGCCCCTGCGAGCCAGGTCGAGAGATCCGAGATCGCCCGATGATTGCTCACGCGCCGCGAGCGCTCACGAATCACGAAGCCGCGAACGGCCGGCCCTCGGCTCTCCTGATCCTCCGCCGTGATCCCGTAGTTCCCGATCTCGGGCGCGGTCATCACCAGGATCTGCCCCGTGTAGCTCGGATCGGTGAGGGCCTCCTGGTAGCCGCACATGGCGGTGTTGAAGACCACCTCGCCCGCGGCGGGCGCCGACCCCGGAAGCGCTCCGAATGCCGTTCCGCGAAAGATGGAGCCGTCTTCGAGCGCCAAACGGGCGGTGATCGCGGCCGTTTCGTCCGTTGCGGTCGCCCGCGGCGCGTCCGTCGCGCCCGCCGAGCGTGGGTTCGAGTTCGACGATCGAGGCATCGGGGCGAAAGTCTAGAGCGGTGACGACTCAGGCGTAGCGAGCTGGCGCTGGCGAGACGAGTGTGGCAAGGAGGGCGAAGCAGGCGGATCTTGAGGATCCGCCGATGGAGCCCGACGATGCCACACGAAGTCGCAGCCCGCCAGATCGCTACGAATGAGGAGGAACCGCTCTAGCCCATCGCTCCGGTCGACCCGGCGGTCGAGGCCGTTCCGCCTTGCGACCCCCGAAGGCCATGAGTACGCTTCCGCCCCGACCGGGTCGGCGGCGCCTTCCGCCCGACCCGTCTTTGTGTCGGAGCACTGCATCGTCGCTGGTCGGTGCGACGAATCGTCCCTTGGAGTTCACCATGCGAACGAGTCCACGCGCCAACCGCCTTCACCTGCTCGCCATTCCGTTGCTCGCGGTCGCCGCGGTGACCTCCGTTCCGGCGCCGATGGGAGGACTCGGTTCGTTCGCCGACGCGGCGCCGCAGTCCGACATCGAAGCGGCGCGCCAGCGCGCCCGCGACGCCATGAAGGACGGCAAGTGGGTCGACGCGATCGACGCCTGGACGGTGGTGCTCACCTCCGTTCCCGGCGATCCGGAAGCGCTCGCGGGAATTCGGGAGGCGGAGTCCCGTCGCGACGAGGCGAGCCAGATCGACGACGTGCAGCAGGACATCCAGCTTCGGCAGGATCGCCTGAAGGTGGAGTTCGGCTCCGACATGGACCGGGCGCAGCAGCAGCTTCGAAACGGCGACTACGGCGGCGCGAAGCGCAGCGTGCTCACCGCCAAGGTGAAGGTGGAGCGCGAGCGCGGCATTCTCTCGCAGGCCTACTACGACGACCTCACGAAGCAGGCCGACACGCTGCTTCAGCAGATCGCCACCGCCGAGGAAGCGGCGTTGAGCGTGCGTCAGCAGCAGGAGCGACAGGACGCCACGAAGGACGCGCAGGAAGCCCGCAAGAAGGAGCGCGAGAAGCGCCAGAAGACGATCGATGAGCTGCTCATCCGCGTCCGCCAGCTCCAGCTCGAGATGAAGTACGGCGAGGCGCTCCAGGTGCTCGACCAGATCCTCTTCATGGATCCGGGCAACCCCTCGGCCATGGCGCTCCACGACATCATCGAGACCACGATGATGTACACGAAGTACAGCGACGTGATGAAGAGGCGCAGCGTGGCCTACGCGGGTCTTGCGCGCGAAGCGCAGAACGCCGCCGTGCCGCCGCGCGTCAATGTCTCGGGACCCGGCGACAAGTCGGTGCAGGCGCTCATCGTCTACCCGGAGGATTGGCCCGACATCACCAACATGCGCCCGCACTACAGCTCCGCCGGATGGCAGGAGCCGGAGCGCAATCGCCCCACCTTCCACGAGCTGCAGACGAAGCAGTTCCCGGCCAACTTCAACAAGAACCCGTTCGAGACGGTCGTGGCCTACCTGCGGCAGGTGACGGGACTCGACTTCTACGTGGACTGGAAGGGACTCGACGAGATCGGCGTGCGTCCCGAGGACGAGATCACCCTCGAGATGCCGGCGATCACGGGCGAGCAGGCGCTTCGCCGCATTCTCGAGCAGCTCGGCGACGAGAACAGCCATCCGGAATGGGCGGTGGAGGACGGCCAGGTGGTGATCTCCACCAGGGCGAACCTCAACAAGCGCGTCGTCACGATCGTCTATGACATCCGCGATCTCATCTTCGAGATCCCGTACTT
>VGXK01000327.1 GCA_016873355.1 Phycisphaerae bacterium
CCGATCGTGGGCGCCTCCGGAGCGCGAAGCCACGCGTCGAGGCGATCGTCGGGAACGCCGGGCAGCCAGCGCACCGAGAGCGTGCCGTCGATCGCGTTGAGCAGGTGGCGGCTCGCGTCGAGCACGGCGGGACCGGAGAGGCCGAAGTGCGTGCAGAGCACGCTGCCGCGATCGCGACGGACGATTCGTCCGCCGTCGCGCACCACCACCTCGGCGTCGGCGGCGACTCCCGGGATCGTCCGGATCCAGTGACCGTCGGCGAGCAGGAGCGGCACGAGCGCGGGGGTGATGCGTTCGCTCAGCGAGTGACCGAGCGAGCGGGCAAGGTCGAAACCGGCGCCGTCGGAGCCCGACTTGGGCAGGGCGCGGCCGCCTGCGGCCAGGATGATGCGCTTCGCGGCGACTCGCCCGATGTCCGTCTCGAGCTCGAAGCGCGCGAACTCGTTCGAATCGCTCGCACCCGCGCGAGCCCGCACCGCCCGCACCCGCGCCGGATGCATGAGCGTCACGCCGTGATTGCGGGCGTCGTCGAGCAGCGCGTTCAGGATCGTGCGTGCGTCGTCGGTCGTGGGGAACAGCTTGCCCGTCTGCTCGCGCGTGAGCGCCACGCCGAGCGACCCGAAGTATTCGACGACCTGCGCCACGCCGAAGCGCTCGAGCACGCGGCGGATCGCCGCCGGCGTCGAGCCGCTGAAATCGCGTTCGCTCACGGCGTGGTGCGTGACATTGCAGCGACCGCCGCCGGCGACGAGGATCTTGGCGCCGAGTTTCCTCGCGCCGTCGAGGGCGATCACGCGCACGCGGGGATTCGTCCGCGCCGCCCAGATCGACGCGAAGAGCCCGGCGGCGCCTGCGCCGATCACGGCGAGATCGACGGCGAGATCGGCGCCGCGATCCGCGTCCGCGCCTTCGCCGGCGTCGCGGCGCTCCACCGACGATCGCTCAGCCATCGCCGAGCTTGATCGTCCGGTCGATGTCGCGAGCCTTCTCCGCGTCGTAGCGAAGGCCGACGTCGGCGCCCTTGCGCCCGCGCACGATCGCCCGGATCAGGCGCGTGCCGTGACCGGGCACGCCCTCCTCGATCACCACGACCTCCGGCCGATGCGCCTGCGCGGCGAAGGTGCGATCCTGGCGCGAGCCGAGCACGCCGGACGCGATCACCTTCACGTCGCCGCCGCCGTCGATCACGAGCCGATCGGGCTCGCCGATGCGCCGATCCGCCGCCCGCTGCGTGCGCGTGGGAATCAGCCGATCGTTCGCGATCGCGATCGTGAGCTCCCAGAGATCGCCGCCGATCGGCGCGCTCGAGACGCTTTCCCAGCGCAGGAGCGGCATCTGATCCGCGTGGTGCAGCACGAACGCGAAGTTGCGATGGCACTCCTCTTCGAGCAGGAATCCCGGGGGAATGCGGCTCGACCAGCGATTGCCGCCGCCGACGAGCACGGTGCCGAACTGCGGATGCTCCATTTCCTTCCAGTCGCTCCAGGTCTGCCCGAGCAGCAGCCGATCGTCGAGTCGACGGCGCTGCTCGGGCGTGAGATCCGCGTTGCTCTGCATGAGTCGCTTGTCGGTCCAGAGCTCGTTCGTGAACGAGACGATGCCGAGTCCCTCCGCGAGCCAGTTGACGAGCCCGCCGTGCACCACGTAGAGGCCCGAGTGGATGACGAGAATGCGATAGAAGGGCAGCATCTCCTCGCCCGCGCGCGCGATCTGCTCGTAGATGGCGCGATCGCGCGGCGGATAGTCGCCCTCGCGCTCGGGCGCGCCGGGCCCGCGCAGGATCATGCCGCCGGCGTTGTGGAACGCCTGGCCCGCCGCGATGTTCGGATGCGCGAGCACGAAGAGCGCAACCGAGCGGGTCTCCGGATAGAAGAGCGGCCACGGCCCCGCGCCGAACTGCACGGAATTGGGCTGCCAGCCGCTCGGCCAACTGCGGTTCATGTCGTAGCCGCCGGAACCGTCCTCGTTGATTCGGCCGTCGCCGTCGTCGTCGATTCCCTCTTCGCCGGCGCGCGACCAGTCGCCGTACTCGCGCGTGCCGTCGGGACGCGGCTCGCTCGGAACGGGCTCGAGAATGCGCGGATCGCGCGGGTCGCGCCGATGCGTGCCGAAGGGATCCTTGCGCCACATCTGCTCGATCGATCCGTCGCCGTCGAGATCGTTCGGCGGGTCCTCGTCGACGAGGCCGTCGCCGTCGTTGTCGGTGGGGAATCGGCCGGTGCGGTGCGAGCTGGGCGTGGCCGGCTCCTCGAACCATCCCGCGCGATTGTCGGGGTTCACCACCGGCACGAAATAGAACGCGGCGCGGTCGAGCATGTTCGTCACCGCGGGCACGCTGCCGTGATGCTTGAGCAGGTACCAGATCGAGTAGAGCACCGTCTCCGTGGCCTGGATCTCGTTCGCGTGGATGCTGCCGTCCACGTACATCGCGGGCTTCTCGCGGGCGTCGCCGGTCGAGAAGTTCGTGACGGTGAGCAGCCAGATCGGCCGCCCCTCGACGCTCGTGCCGATGGTGGAAAGCTGAGCAAGGTCTGGGCGAGCTTCCGCGAATTCGCGCAGCATCTGCGACGTCTCGTCCATGTCGTAGAAGCGGTTCCACGCGGGATCTCGAAGCGCCGGCTTCGACGCGGCCGCGGCGCTCGAGTCGCGGCGCTCGACGCCGTCGTCGTCGTGCGACACGGGCGCCTCGAACTTGAACGCTCCGGGGGCGAAGCGGGGGGCGTCCGCCGAGATCGGCACCGTCCACTCGCCGACGCGCGGATGACGAATCACCGCCTCGATCGCGTCGCCGTCGCGCGTCTCCACGATCCAGCTCGCCGAATGCGTGGCCCCCGGATCGAGGGAGGGAACGGTCTGCACGCGAAGGCCGCTCTTGATGCGCTCGATCGGCGCCGTGAGGCGCACCACGAGCGGCGGCTGCATGCCCTCGCCGCGCCCGCTGGCCATCGAGAGCGGAAGTCCGCCCGTGTTCGTGATGGCCAGGTCGACGCGGATCAGGTTGTCCGCAAGCTGCCGAACTTCCGGCCCGCGCACGCTCAGCGCCGGGCGCTTCGACGCGAGATGCTCGATCCACTTCGCCTGCTTCTGCGCGATCTCGTCCCACGCATGCTCGGGCGGATTCTCGCGGAAGCCGGGCACGAAGCCGCCGATCTCGACATCGCCGAGCGTCGGGTGCTTGAACGGAGTCCACGCGATGAATCCCGCGCCGTCGCGCACGCGATCGCTGTACTCGAGCCACGCGAGCGCGTCGGGATCGAGCGCGCCCGCTTCGCTCGCGCTCGGCGCGCTCGAGCCGACGGGAACCGCGCCGCGCTTGCCGCTGCCGGGACCGCCG
>VGXK01000328.1 GCA_016873355.1 Phycisphaerae bacterium
GATCGCCGGCATCAGGCGATCTCGATCCGGGTTCGGAGGACCGACCGCAATCCCGACGATCTCCGGACCCGGCGCCGCTGCGCCGATCGAGGCGCCGTTGCCGAGGCGCGGCGCCGCCGCGCCGACCGGGGCGCCGTTGCCGAGGCGGACCGCCGCCACGCCGCCGTGCCGCTGCGACACCTCGATCGCAAGAACCGCGTTGCGCCCGGCGCCGTCGTGATGATCCGCATCGCGCCCGGTTCGCGCGCTCGGCGTCTCGGCGCGCCCCGCACCGCCGCGCGTCATGTCATCGCGCCCAGGCTCGCCACCGGCATCGCGTGGAAGAGCTGCTCTTCCGCCGACAGCGGAGCGGCGGCGAGATCGAGCGGCAGCACCATCGCCTGCTCATGATCGCTGTTGAGGATCACGAGCCGATCGTTCGCCACCTCCACGCCGCTGGGCACGTGCGCGTGTCCCGTGAAGAAGAGTCGCACGCCCCATCGTTCCGCGAGCGATTCGAGCTGTTCCTTCGTGTGTCCGCGCCCCCAGACCATGAGCCAGGCGCTCCCCGTGTTCGCCGCGTAGTCGCGATCGTCGAGTTCGCGCTCGAGCACGCCGGGATCGAAGCGGTGCATCGCGTGCGGCCCCGGAAGCGAATGCGACACCATGCAGCCGTTCTCGCATCGCACCGCGAGCGGCATGGCGCGGACGAAGGTCTCGAGCGCTTCCGCCACGAGCTCCGAATCGTCGCCGAAGGCCCACTCGAGTCCCGCATCGAAGAGCGCCACGTTGTCGCCGGCGCCCTTCGAGACGCTCTGCCGGAACGCCTGCGCCACCTCGTGATTCGCAAGCACTGGATGAACCTGATCCGGGAACGCGAGCACGAGCGCCGCCACCCGCGCAAGCATGCGATGACTCAGATCCACGCCATTCACGAGTCGATCACCGTGGATCAGCTCGTGCAATACGAGGTGATGATCCTCGCGATCGAGGTGCGCGAACGCCTCGATGCGCTCGAAGTGGATCGGATGATCGTGCAGGTCCCCGGTGACGAGCAGCCGGCCTCGACGCGGCAGATGCATGCAGCAGCCGTGCCGAAGCGCCGACGCGCGAAGCGAGTGCGCCGCGCGCTCGAGCAGGTCGGCGACCGCTTCCGCGTCGGAGAGGTTCGGTTTCACGTGCCGCCGCCGGTCGGGGCGGGAGGCGCGCTCGGCGGCGCCGCCACGCTCGCCGTCAGGTAGAAGCGACCGGTGCCGGTCGGCGTCGTGACCTCGATCGGCGCGTAGATGCAGCGGCCCGCGCTCTTCTCGTTCGGCGTGAACCGGTAGCGCAGCACCACCTTCGAGCCGTGGGAGTCGGTGCCGAGCATCTCCGCGCTGCCTTCGGGACCGACGCATCGAATCGAAAGCACCTGGCTCCAGGTCGGCGGCGGCGGCGTGCTCGCGCCGCGTTCGGGCGAGTACTCCGTGATCTCGATCGTTCCCTCGTACGGCTCGTTCGCGCGGATGCGGCCGGCGTTCACGAGCGAGTCGCCGAACATCCATTGGCGCGTGTTGCGCGCCTCGTCCCACTTGACGCCGGTGAGCTCATGCCGCACCTGCACGGGCACGATCGGACAATCGTCGCGATCGATCTCGACGATCCAGTACTGCATGATCCGATCGCTCGGAATCGAGCCGAAGTCGGCCATCATCTGCCATTCGGTTCGCGCCTCGCCCTTGCGCGCGGCGGCGATCTGCTCGGTCGACCCATACCTCGGCTTCTCACCGCCCGCGCTCACGACGCGGAACGGCTTGCCGTCGAAGGCCTTCACCTTCACGATCGTCTGGAGCTTGCCGCCTCGAATGTCCACGAACGGCGGATCGGCTTCCACCTCCATGCGCACCACCGCGCGAACGGAGGCGACCACGGCTCGCTCCGCCTCGTCGTAGGTGATGTAGATGTGCGCGTCCTTCTCGCCCGGAAGCGACGGGGCGTCCATGGTCGCGTCGATCACCGCGGTGCCCCCCGGCTCGAGCACCGTGCCGTCGAGCGAATTCATCGTGGTGCACTTGCAGCTCGCCTTCGCCTCGATGATGGTCACGGGCTTCGACGAGACGTTGCGAATCGTGAACTTGATGGGGTTCTGCGAGCGCGGCGCCACCGCACCGAGCAGGATCTGGGGAGGCTCGATGCGAAGCGGAGCGCCGGCGCGGGCGGTCGAGCCGGCGGGAATCGGGGGAGCGCTTCGACCGGCCGGAGGCGTCGGTGCGCCTCGACCGGCGGGAGCCGTGGGCCGCTGGTTCGACGGCGGCGCGACCTGGGCAAGATCGCCCGGAAGGCTCGTGTTCGTTGCGGAGAGAGACGCGACAAGTGCAATCGTGATCGTGAGTGGCATTGGTGAGGTCCAGAGGCGCTTGCAACAAGCGACGACGACAAGCGCGGGGTTCATCGCTTCGGGGTCGCCGAATCGGAGATCTTCGTCCCCATCTTGTAGGTCTCGGTGATGGGTTGCGCAACACCCGGGTACCAGAACTTCCAGACGCCGTCCTGAACGCCCAGGACATAGCGCCCTTCCTTGTTGAGCGTTCCGTCCGCGTTCCAGGTGCGCCAGACTCCGTGCTTGACGAGCTTGCCGGTCTCGGGGTGCCGGACCATCGGGCAAAGTGCCTTCACCTTGCCGTCCGGGAAAGTCTCCTTCCACTCGCGCACGACCGGGTAGTCGCCGCTCGTCGCAGGCGCCGGTGCGCCCGGCGCGCTCGACGAGTTCGGCGGGCTCGGCGGGTTCGAGGCGCTCGGCGGGATGGGCGCGCTCGGCGCGCTTGAGGTACTGGGTGCGCTCGGCGTGCTCGGCGGGCTCGGCGCGCTTGAGGTGCTCGGTGCGCTCGGTGTGCTTGAGGTGCTGGGCGCATTCGTTGCCCCCGCTGCACCGGTCGCGGGCGACTGCGGCGAAGGCGAGTTCGCGGTCGACCCCGGCGAAGGGGACCGTTCGCACGAGACCGCCGTGGCCACCCCTGCCGCTCCCGCCGCAAGGGCGGCGAAGAGCACGAGCGACCGTGACGGCCCGGGGTCGGGACGAATGCCGGACACGGCTTTGCTGGCAGCGTTCTGCTTCATCACGGATCAGCCTAACGACGAGGGAGTCGAATCGTTCGCGATCTAGACTGACGCCTCTTGGAGACGCTTGACCACAGGGAGCTGAAGACCCTCGCGATGTCGTTTCTGGCCCGGCTCGGCTGCGTGGTCGTCGCGGGCGAAGTGGCCTGCCCGATTTCCCGCTTCCGAGTCGATGTCGCCGCCTGGTGCGAGCTCGGCGACGCCCCATTCGAACGGCGCGATCGACGGATCAGCCGAAGCACGCTCTGGGGC
>VGXK01000329.1 GCA_016873355.1 Phycisphaerae bacterium
GGCTGCGACTTCGTGTGGCATCGTCGGGCTCCATCGGCGGATCCTCAAGATCCGCCTGCTTCGCCCTCCTTGCCACACTCGTCTCGCCAACGCCAGCTCGCTACGCCTGAGTCGTCACCGCTCTAGCCGCCGGTCACTTCGTCGAAAGGTACTTCTCGACGCTCCTGATGTCGGGCAGGATCTGCGCCGTCAGTCGAAGCGTGAAGGTGGCGCCGACGCGCGGAACCACGAGCTTGGTCGCCGCCTTGCGTCGCGCGAAGGGTCGGCCGCCTCGCTGCGTCCAGGGCGTTTCTCGGCGTCGAGCGTCCGCGAGGCGCTTCAGGCCGCGCTGCACCTTCGGCTGGAGCCGCATGAGTCGCTGGAGCGTCTTGCGCTGTCGATCGGTGCGCGGAAGAGCCTTGACGGTGAAGGTGACGGTCTTGGTGGGAGCGAGTTCGGCCATGTCCATTTCCCTGCCGCGCGGCGGCGAAAGTCCCGCAGGCTAGCAGTTTGCCCCCATGGCCGCCAGCGGCGGAAGCGCTCGCGAGCGCCCGTTCCCGGCCTCGAAACGCGTGCCTCAGCGTCCGGCGCCGGCGGCGTCCACGCCGGTTGCGGCATCCGCGCCGCCGCCCGCCGCATGGGGCGCGGCGACCCGCCGCATCGGGCGAGCCAGCACCCGCAGCACGATCGTGCGCTGCTCGTCGAGATCGAGCGAGATCGTGACCGCGGGGCCGTCGATCGGCAAGGGAATCACGCCCTGCGCCTTCGCGCCGCTCTCGCCCGCCACGGCATCGACGCGGTACTGGGCGATCATGCCTCCGTCGTCGCTCCGCTCCGGCCGGAGCTCGATCTGCACGCGGCGAGACGCGGAGGAGATGGTCGCCTCGGCCGCCGCGTCGATCGCCGCGACGATCGTGGGAGACGCGAGCCGCGCGGCGCCGTCGATCGTGGACGGCTCGAGCGGATCGGCGCCGACGACCGGCGCGCGGTCGGAGTTCGCGCGGGAGCGGAACGAATCCGTCGGCACGATCCACGCGTCGATCGAGAAGCGCACGCCGGCGGGCCGCGTGTCGCCAAGTTCCTCGACCAGGGCCGCAAGCCGCCGGTGCACGGTGGCCGGAGCGCTCACGACGACCGTGCCGTCGATGCGCGTGATCTGCTGAACTTCTCCGCCGTTCGCGGTCCAGCCTTCCGGGTCGACATGGGACACGGCCAGATCGATGAACGCCTCCGCGAGATCGTCGAGCGAGTAGCTGCGCGTGCGGCGCATCGTGCTCGCGGTGGAGTGCGACACGATCCGCAGCCGCCCGAGCGAGGCTTCCACGCGCGGCCGCTCGATCGACCTGCCCAGGTTCACGCAGCATGCGTCGAGTACCGCAAAGAGCGAGCCCTCGCCGCGATCGAGCGGAGGAGGATCGTTCGCGTCGACGCCGCCTCGGAAGAGCGACTCCCACTCCGCCTCCACCGGCACGCCCGCCTGCGCCGAGAGCGCCTGGAAGAGTTCGCCGAGCGTCGAGATTCCCGGCGGAATCGTCACGCGTCGCGTCGACGCGAGTTCGAGCAGCGCAAGCTCCTCGTCGAGCGGATCCGCGGTCTCGGCGGGCGCGGCGGTCTCGGCGGGCGCGGTCTCGGCGGGCGCGGTCGCGGCGTCGCGCGGCGCGGTCGCATCGGTGGGCGTCGGAACCGGCGCCTGGGAGAGCGCGAGCACGAAGGGCATCGTCGCCACGAGCACGGCCGCCACGCGGGTGCGTTTCATGTTCGCTCCTACCGGCGAGCGCTCACGCGGTGGTGATCGCATCGCGGATCGGCTTGAGCACGTGGGGGATCAGGCGATCCTCGGCCAGGCGCTCCGCGTGACCGCAGAGCGCCGCGAAGATCGCGGGAAGTTCCGAGATCGCCGAAAGCGGTCCCTGCTTCCGCACCGTCAGGTAGACGCTGATCGGATCCTCGCCCAGGCGCGTGCCCGCGAATTCCTGCGCCCGCGAGCGGCTCTTCACCTCGAAGAACGCCTGCAGGTCGTTCGACGCGTTCAGAGCCAGTCCCATGAACGGCTGCACGTCGATCGGCCGGTCCTGCTGCGGATCGACGAGCGCCGCGAGCGGCGAGTCCGCGAGCAGGGCGTCCCAGATGATCTGATCGCGATTGCCGTCGGTCTCGAAGTCGAAGCAGAAGACGAGTTCCACGTGCTCGAGGTCGAGCGGCGAGATCGACAGGTAGTAGGGCGCCAGCTCGAGCACCATGCGATGCAGGCGGTACGCCTCGTCGAGCGTGGCGGGATTCACCATGCCGCTTCGGAGCGAGGTCGGCCGCATCGTCACCCACGAGAAGGTTCGCTCGCGATCGTCGCTCTCGAGCACGAGCTCCTGCTCGAACCGGCGCAGATGTCGAAGCAGCGGCTCCTGGCGCCGGATGCGGTCGAACAGCTCGAGCACCGGCTCTCGCCCCGCGGGAAGATCGAGCTTCAGCGAGATCTTCTGGTTGATGTAGAAGTCACGGCACCAGAGGCCGTACTCGGTGGCCATCGGAAACTCCCGGGCCGAGTGTACGGCGGCGCGGTTTCGACGCTTCGCCGCACGCTCGAAGGTCGCGCGATGTGGACAGCCTGTCATGCCCGCGCCGATTCGAGCCAGCGCAGGAAGGCGGCGGTGTCGGCGAGATCGTCGAGCACGAGATCGGGCCGATGCTCCTCCAGCTCGCCGCGATCGAAGTCGCCGGTGGCCACCGCCACCGCGAGACATCCCGACGCGCGGGCGCAGTCGACGTCGTGCGGCGTGTCGCCGATCACGACCGTGGTCGACGCGCTCGCGTCGCGGCCGTGCGTCTCGCGGAATCGACGCAGCGCCACCCCCGGCAGCGAGCGGCGATCGGGGCCGTCGTCGGCGAAGGCGTTGATCGTGAACTGGTCGGGATCGAGGCCGCTCGCGCGGATCTTGAGCCGCCCGGTCTCGCCGTAGTTCCCCGTCACGAGCCCCAGGTGCCGCCGCGAGTCGGCGCGAAGCGCCCGGAGCAGCGCCGGCACTCCCGGCATGAGCCGCGCCACCCCCGGGCTCTCGGCGAGTCGACGCTCCAGATGCCGCGCGTACGCGCAGCGGAACCGATCGTGAAGCTCGGCGCTCGCCTCGAGTCCGTGCCGGGACATCACGTCGCGCCAGATGAGCGTGTCGAGCCGTCCCGCGATCTCGACGCCCTCGAAGGAGAACTCGCGGCCGTCGTGAAGCTCTCGAAGCGCCTCCGCCATCGCCGCCACGCCGACGCCCTGCGTGCGGAGCAGCGTGCCGTCGATGTCGAAGAGCAGCAGCACGCTACGCGGCGCCCGCCGCCGCCACGACCGACTTCGCCGCGTCGGT
>VGXK01000330.1 GCA_016873355.1 Phycisphaerae bacterium
GCGATCTGGCGGGCTGCGACTTCGTGTGGCATCGTCGGGCTCCATCGGCGGATCCTCAAGATCCGCCTGCTTCGCCCTCCTTGCCACACTCGTCTCGCCAACGCCAGCTCGCGACGCCTGAGTCGTCACCGCTCTAGCGCCCGCTGCCGCCTCCGCTGCCGCCGCCGCCGCCGCTGCCGCCGCCGCTGCCGCCCCTCGAAAGCACCTGAAGCAGCCAGTCGCCCACGAGCGCGCAAAGCGCCGGATCCATCTCGCCGGAGAGCTTCGAGTACTCGTTCGTGAGACCCGTGGTGGCCTGCTGGAAGAGATGGTTGCAGGTCGGCAGCGTCACCACCATCGAGGCGCGGAAGCCCGACTTCGTGAGCTGCTCGATTCCCGGCCCGACGTTCTGCGACGCGAGCACCTGGAGGTCGCGTCCGCCGAAGACCATGAGCACCGGCACGGTGGACGCGGCGAGATCGGCGCCGGGGTCGTACTGAAGGAAGTCCTTCATCCACGGCTCGCGGAACGGCGCGGTCGCGTTCCGCACGCCTTCGGCGACGAGCTGGTCGGGCGGATCGATGCCGGGCGCCTGCAGCGAGATCGCGTGCCGCACGAGCGCCACGGCCGCCTTCGAGAGCGCCCCTTCGTCGTTCGATGCCGCCGCCTGGACGAGCGCCGTCTGGAGCTCCACGCTCTTCTCGACCTGTTCGTCGTCGACCCGGAGCAGCCCGGCCTGCTTCGACGCCCGGATGATCGCCGCCGACTGCGCCGCCATCAGGTCGGCGCCCTTGACCGTCGGCGAGGCGAGCAGCACGGCCGCGCGCGGCACCCGATGCTCCGCGAGCAGCATCGCCGCTTCGAGTCCGCCGGTGCTGTGCCCGCAGATCGCCACGGTGGCGCCGTCCACTTCCGGAATCGTGCGCACGAAGTCGATCGCCGCGCCCGCGTCCTTCGACAGGTCGCGAAGCGTCGAGCCCTGGTAGGCACCCGTGCTCCTGCCGATCTTGAGCGCCGCGGTGCCGCGATCGTCGTAGCGGAGCACCGCGATGCCGCGCTCGACGAGCGCTTCGGCGAGCACCTTGAAGGGCTTGCGGCCCATGATCGATTCGTCGCGGTCCTGCGCTCCGGAGCCGGTGACGAGCACCACCGCCGGAACCTTCGCCGACTCGGAGGCGCCCCGGGGAAGCAGCAGCGTTCCCGCGAGTTTCACGTCGGCCGCCCCGCCGTCGAACTCGACCTCTCGGCTCGTGAAGGTCGACGCCGGCGCCATGTCGGCGCCGGGCGCAGAAGACGCCGGAGCGCCGGCGGGCGGCGCCGGCGGCGGCGTGGCGGCGCTCATCGACGCGGCGATCGTCAGCAGGAGGAACGCTCCGATCGGAACGGCAGTTCGCATTCGGCGGAGCGTAGCGAGCGGCGTGCGGCCGATGCATCGTTCGCGTTCGGCCGGCGACGACGAGCAATCGATGCCGCCTCGCCCGCGCGAAGACCCATCGTCCAGGCAAGCAGCGACGAAGCGACCGACGCCGGCAGCACGGCGCCCGCCCGTTCCTCGCTCCGCCTTCCGGACGCAGGGATCGGTCCCCCGCTCTTGCACGATCCGATGTGGCGGAGCGACTTCTCCGGTCCTGCGGCGGGGCGGAGCGCTGCTCGTGGTCGAAACGGATTTCGCTCGGCCGCGATCCGCGGGTAGTCTCAGGGAGCCGGGGGCGCGCGGTGGGCCATGACGGGCCCGGTGCCGAGCGATCGAGTCGAGGAGTGCCCCATGAACGGACGGTTGCATCATCGCCGTGGAGCATTCGCTCCGGTCGGAGCGCGGAGGCGTTCATTCCTCTGCGGCGCCGCCCTTTCGATCGCGGCCGCGAGCGCGGCGTCGGCTCAGGGCCCCCAGCCCAAGGCCGGTGAACCGATTCAGGGATTGACGGCTTCGGAGCTCGATCGCTTCGCGCTGGGACTCGATCGCTTCACGCACACCTTCACGGCCGAGGAAGGCCTCGGCCCCATCTTCAACAAGAACGCCTGCTCGGATTGCCACGTGAATCCGGTCGGCGGCTGGGGCTCGACCACCGTCACGCGCTTCGCCTTCTCCGACAAGGGCTTCTTCGACGACCTGAGCGAGTACGGCGGTCCGCTGCTCCAGATCTCCGCGAACAGCGAGGGATGCCTCGAGAGCGTGTCGACCGAAGCGAACATCACGACGCTTCGGGTCACGAACTCGTCGCTCGCGTTCGGCCTCGTCGAGGCGATCGAGGACGCGGACATCGCCGCGAACGCGGATCCGGACGATCTCGACGCCGACGGCGTCAGCGGACGCGTTCGCTGGGTGGAGCCGATCGAGGCGCCGGGAACGCTCCGCGCCGGTCGCTTCGGCTGGAAGGCGCAGGTGGCCACCGTGCTCACCTTCTCCGCCGACGCCACGCTCAACGAGATCGGCATCACGAACATGTTCTTCGGCGACGAGAACGCGCCGAACGGCGACGCGAAGCTGCTTGCGCAGTGCGACACGGTGCCGGAACTCGAGGACGTACCCGACGGCGAGGGCGTGCTCTTCATCGAGCGCGTGACGGACTTCCAGCGCTTCCTCGGTCCGCCGCCGCAGACGCCGCGCTCCGGCATGAGCGGCGAAGCCATCTTCAACGCGATCGGCTGCGCCAAGTGCCACGTCGCCGAGTGGTCGACGCCCGACGATCCGCGCCTCGAAGGCGCGCTCCGCAACAAGACCTTCCGTCCCTACTCCGACTTCCTGCTGCACAGCATGGGAGTGCTCGGCGACGGTTTCGTGGACGGGGACGCCGAGGATCTCGAGATGCGCACGCCCACGCTCTGGAACGTGCGCACGCGCGATCCGATGATGCACGACGCGCGCGTCGCCGGCGGCACCTTCGAGCAGCGCATCGCGGGAACGGGCGGCGCGATCTGGTGGCACGACGTGGTCGGCAGCGAGGCGCGCCCGAGCGCGATGGCCTTCTTCGCGCTGTCGCTCCAGGATCGTGCGAAAGTCGTCGCCTTCCTCGATTCGCTCGGGCGGCTCGAATTCGATTCGGACGGCAACGGAATCATCAACCTCGTCGACTTCGCGGCGTTCCAGGCGTGCTTTGGGCAGCGCGGCGTGACGCCCGACGATGCGTGCGCGCTGCACGACGCCGACCAGGACGGCGCGGTCACGCTCATCGACTTCACCGACTTCTTCCTGCTCGCCGTCGACCTCGAAGTGGGCGATTGCGACGACGACGGCACGGACGACCTGACGGAGATCCTGCTCGGCGCGCCGGACAAGGACGGCGACGGGGTCCCCGACGACTGCGTCGCCTGTCCGGCGGACTTCAACGACGACGGC
>VGXK01000331.1 GCA_016873355.1 Phycisphaerae bacterium
GCGGGCGCCCGTGACTGCCGGCGCTCCGCGCGCCGCGGCCCGGACCGGCGCCGACCCGTCGATCGGAGCCGATTCGCGCGGCCGCGCCCGGCCGGCGCCCGCTCCGATGTCGATCGACGACATTCGCCGCAGCGCCGACGAAGGCCGCTGCGACGAGGCGCTCTCCGGCGCCGAAGCGGCGTATCGGCGCGGCGAGCGCTCCGCGGAGCTGCTCGAGCTGCTCGGCACGCTGTCGCTGATCGCCGGACGGCGGGACGACGCCGCGCGTCACCTCCGCGCCTCGCTCTACCTCGATCCGACGCGCGAGGCTGCCTCGATCCAGCTCGCCATGCTGACGGGAGACCGCCGTGGCTGAGCTCCCTGCGCCGTCCCAGGATCGCGCGCTCGAACGGCTGCTCGAGCGGCCGCTCGGCGAGAACGGCCTCGCCGCGAACACGGCGAGCGTGGCGAGCCCGCTCGAGACCCGCAGCGAGGAGGGCGAAACGATCCTCGTCTTCGAGCGGCAGGGCGAATCGCTCGCGCTTCCGGCGACGACCGTCGCCCGCGCGTTCGCGCCGCTGCCGGTGCATCGGGTGCCGCATCGGCCGGGGCCGATCTTCCGCGGCGTGGCGAGCGAGCACGGCGAACTGCGGCTCGTGGCGAGCCTCGAGGCGCTGCTCGAGCTGCTTCCGTCGACGAGGCCGGTCGATTCGTCGCGACGCCGCATGCTGCTGCTCGAGGTCGAGGCCGAAAGCTGGCTCTTCGAGGTCGACGCGGTGCTCGGCGTGCGGCGCTCGAATCGAGCCGAGTGGAGCTCGCCGCCTCCGACCGTGGCGCATCGCCGCGGTCGCCTGACGACGCACCTCGTTCCGTCGCCGAACGGTCGCGTGGCCCTGCTCGACCCCGCGCGCGTGGCGGCGGCGTTCCGGGAGTCGATCGCATGAGCGACTCCGACGCGCCGAGTCTCTTCGAGCTCTTCCGCGCGGAAGTGGAGGAGCATTCCCACGCGCTCTCCGACGGATTGCTCGCGCTCGAGAAGCAGTCGGCGCCGCGCGAGGCGGCCGAATCGCTCATGCGCGCGGCGCATTCGATCAAGGGCGCGGCGCGGATCCTGGGACTCGACGCGGTCGTGGCGTTCGCGCACCAGGTGGAGGATGCGTTCGAGCGCTTTCGCAAGGGAACGGAGGCCGTTCGCCGCGCCAGGATCGATCAGCTGCTGCGTGCCACCGATCTGCTTTCCACGCTCTCCGGGGGCGACGAGGAATCGGCGAAGCGTTGGGGGGAGAAGCACGCCACCGAGGTGAACGAACTGCTCACGGCGCTCTCGCTGCCGCCGCCGGACGATGCCCCGGCCGCCGCGACTGCCCCCGCCGTCGCAGCGACGCCGCCGGCGCCGATTCCCGCCTCGCGAGGCGCGGAATCGCCGTCGAAGGCGGCGGCGCTCGTCGGGGGCGGACCTGCCGCCATCGACGCGACCGCGCCGAAGGCCGCCGAGGGCGAGCAGCGCACGGTGCGGGTCGGCGCCGATCACCTCGACCGAATGATGCGCCTCGCCGGCGAGAGCGTGGTCGAGGCGCGGCGCGCTCCCGGCATGCGCGCGCAGCTCGTATCGATCAAGGAGGAGCTCATCCAGCTTCGGCGAAGCGTGGAACGAGGAATTCGACAGGTGTCGGCGCCGAACTCGCCGCTCGAGGCGCTGCTGCCCCGGATCGACGAGCTCCAGGCGCGGGCGCGGCGGCACGGCGAGTCGCTCGACGGCCTCTTCCGCCGCAGCGAGGAGGCCGCGACCGCCCTCTACCACGAGGTGCTCGCGAGCCGCATGCGCCCCTTCGGCGAGATCACCGGCGGCTACGCGCGGATGGTGCGCGACCTCGCCCGGCAGCTCGGCAAGGAAGTGGACTTCGAGGTGCTCGGCGCCGCCACGCCCGTCGACCGCGACATCCTGGGCAAGCTCGACACGCCGCTCACGCACATGATCCGCAACGCCGTCGATCACGGAATCGAGCCCCCCGCCGAGCGCGTGGCCGCGGGAAAGCCCGCCCGCGCCCGCATCGTCGTCGAGGCGCGACACCAGGCGGGCATGCTGATCGTCGACGTGCGCGACGACGGTCGCGGCATCGATCCGCGCGCGGTGCGACGCCGCGCCATGGAGCGCGGACTGCTCGCACCGGTGATGGCCGAATCGCTCTCGCGCAGCGAAACCTTCGACTTCCTCTTCCTGCCCGGATTCACGACCACCACCGCGGTGACGGAAGTCTCGGGGCGCGGCGTGGGGCTCGATGTCGTGCAGCGCATGGTCCAGGCCGCTTCCGGCACGATCTCCGTGTCGAGCGACGTCGGCGCAGGTTCCGTCTTCGGCATGCGGCTGCCGATCACGCTCTCCGTGATCCGCGCCGCGCTCGTCGAGATCGCCGGCGAGCACTACGCGGTGGCGCTCTCGCGCCTGGAACGCATCCTGCGCGTGGAGGCCGAGCGCATCCGCCCGGTCGAGGGTCGCGTGCAATTCGATCTCGACGGCCGATCGGTGGGACTCATCCTCGCCTCGCGCGTGCTCGATCTCGGCGACGAAGCGGCGGCGGCGGCGACCTTCGGGGTGCTGCTGCTCGAGCACGACGGACACTGGTACGGTCTCATCGTGGATCGATTCCTCGGCGAGCAGGATCTCGTGGTTCGACCGCTCGATCCGCGCCTCGGGCGCGTGCCGCATGTTTCCGCGGCGGCGCTGCTCGACGACGGTTCGGTCACGATCATCCTCGACGTGGAGGATCTGCTCGCGAGCGTGCGCCGCACGCTCGGCGAGGGTCGCGGCCGCGAACTCGGCGCCGCGGAGCCTCCGCGCCCCGACGTGCGCCGCCGCCGCCGCGTGCTCGTCGTCGACGACTCGATCACCGTGCGCGAAGTCGAGCGCCAGCTGCTCCGCCGGCTCGGCTACGACGTGGAGACGGCCGTCGACGGCGCCGACGGATGGAACCAGCTCCGCGCCGGTTCCTTCGACCTGCTCATCACCGACGTCGACATGCCGCGCATGAACGGCATCGAGCTCGTGCGCACCGTTCGCAGGGAAGCTCGATTCGAGTCGCTTCCGATCGCGATCGTGAGCTACAAGGACCGCGAGGAGGACCGGCTCGCCGGGCTCGAGGCGGGCGCGAACGCCTACCTCACGAAGGGCTCCTTCCGCGACGAGAGCTTCGCCGAGACGGTCACGCGGCTGGCGGGAGCGCCGTACGAATGAGAGTGGCGATCGTGAACGACCTGTCGCTCGCCACCGAGACGCTGCGCCGGCTGCTGCTCGAGATTCCCGGCATCCAGGTGG
>VGXK01000332.1 GCA_016873355.1 Phycisphaerae bacterium
ATTCGAGGTCGGGCGGCGCGAGCCGCGCCGTCCGCCTGCGTGACGAGACTTTCACGCGCGGCCCTATCGTCTAGCCCGGTCCAGGACACCACCCTTTCACGGTGGGAACGTGGGTTCAAATCCCGCTAGGGTCATTGCCGCGAGACGGTTGCAGGACGACGGCTCGGCGCGCCGCTATCGTCCCGAGGAGCGGGCGGCGGCGAGCCGCGCTCCGTGCGACGCGTCGAGCGAATCATGCGCCATTCGGTCAAGCAACCGCTCATCCGACTCGATGTGCCCTCGGGGTTCGGTCCGTGGAAGGCGCGCGCGTTCCGTGCGCTGCGACCGTCGCTCGCGCGGATCTTCGTTCTTGATCGGCTCAACGAGCTGCTCGACCGAGTGCTTCCGCGCATCCACGCGGGAAGCGAACCGCTCGCCGCGCTGAACGACGAAACCGGAATCCACCCGCTCGTGTCGCCGCAGGATCTGGCGCGGATTCCCCGGCACGGGCCGCTCGTCGTCGTCTCGAACCATCCCTTCGGCCTCGCCGATCCGCAGGCGCTCGCCACGCTGCTCTTCTCCGTGCGGCCGGACGTGAAGTTCGTGGCGAACCGGCTGCTCGGCATGGTGCCGCATGTCGGCGACTCCGCGTTCTTCGTCGACGTGTTCCGCGGTCCCGGCGCGCAGGCGCGGAACGTGTCGGCGCTGATGGAGGCGATGGAGTGGGTCGAGGACGGGGGGTGTCTTGCGATGTTCCCGGCGGGCGAGGTCGCGCATCTCGGATGGCCGCCGCTTCGCGTGCGCGACGGCGAATGGTCCGGCACCGCCGCGCGCGTCGCGCTTCGCGCGAACGCCGCCGTGCTGCCGATCCGCATCGATGGCCGCAACGGGGCGCTCTTCCAGATGCTCGGGCTCGTGCATCCGCTGCTGCGCACCGCGCTGCTGCCGCGCGAGTACCTTCGCGCGTTCGGGCGCGGCGTGCGCGTGCGGGTGGGCACGCCGCTCACGCCGGCGCAGGCGGCTCGCTTCGCAGACGCCGACGAGCTCACGCGCTTCCTGCGCGTGCGCTCGGATCTGCTCGCCGCGCGCCGGGAGGAGAGCGCCGGCGCCGGGCCCCGCGCCCTCTCCGAGCATGCGCCCCATGCGGCGACCGTGGTCGGAGCGCGGGAGGAGCGCGGCGCCGCGTCCCCGGGCTGGGCGGAGCCGGAGGAGGCGCTTCCGCCGCAGCCGGTGGCGCTCGTTCCGCAGCACTCGCCGGCGGAACTCGCGGCGGAAGTCTCGTCGCTTCCGCAGGAGTCGCTGCTGCTTCGGCAGGGCGACTACGAAGTGCACTGCGCCCGCGCCCACCAGCTTCCGCTGCTCATGCTCGAGATGGGCCGCCTGCGCGAGATCGCCTTCCGCGCCGTCGGCGAAGGCAGCGGTCGATCGCTCGACATCGATCGCTTCGACCGGCACTACCGTCAGCTCTTCGTCTGGAACGCGCGGCGGCAGGAACTCGTCGGCGCGTACCGCATGGGGCTCACGGACGAGATCCTCGACGCGCAGGGAATCGACGGCCTCTACACGAGCACGCTCTTCGAGTATTCGCCGCGCGTGCTGCGGCAGCTGGGACCGTCGATCGAGCTCGGCCGCAGCTACGTGCGCAAGGAGTATCAGCGCAAGCCGCTGCCGCTGCTCCTGCTCTGGCGCGGCATCGCCGAATTCATCGGCCGCCATCCGCGCTACGTGATCGTCTTCGGGCCGGTGAGCATCTCCGACGAGTACCTCACGATGTCGAAGAAGCTCATGATGGCGTTCCTCGAGACGCATCGCGCGCTCACCCGATTCGCGCAGTTCGTGCGGCCGCGGAATCCGCCGCAGATCGGCTCGCTGCACGAGCTCGATCGCGAACACGCGCGGTGCGTCATCCGCGACGTCGACGAAGTGGACCAGGTGGTGCGCGAGCTCGAGAACGGCGAGCGCGCCGTGCCGGTGCTGCTGCGCCAGTACCTCCGCATGAACGCACGGCTCCTTGCGTTCAACGTCGATCCCGACTTCGGCAACGTCGTCGACGCGCTGATGTTCGCCGACATGCGCGAGATCCATCCCCGTATCCAGGACTTCTACCTCGGCCGCGAGAAGGCCGGGGCGTTCCGGCGATTCCACGGGCTCGACGACCGCGCTCGCGAGCCGCGGCGCCGGGCTCGCGGCGCTCGTTGAACGCGGGATCCCGCGTCGACCGGCGCGCCGAGCGTGAAGCCGCGGGGCGCCGCGCGACGGTAGGCTTCCCGTCGAGATGCTTTCGAGCGCCGCCGATCTCGAACGGCTGGAGATCGAGGTTCCGGGCCATCGATACGACTTCGTCGTCGGCGAGGGGATCGCGTCCCGGCTGGGAGCGCTCGTGCACGAGGTCTGCCACGGCACCCGCCGCGCGTTCGTGGTGATCGACGAGGCGCTCGCGGATCGAGTCGGCGGCACGATCCACTCGTCCCTCGAGTCGGCGGGGCTGCTCCCGGTGCTCGCGCGCCGCAAGTCGAGCGAGGCGGAGAAGAGCCTTGCCGCGGCGGAGCACCTGTGGCGCGCGATGCTCACCGCGGGAATGGATCGCACGACCGTGATCGTCGCCGTCGGCGGGGGCGTGATCGGCGATCTTGCGGCGTTCGTGGCCGCCACCTTCATGCGCGGCGTCGACTGCGTGCAGGTGCCGTCCACGCTGCTCGCAATGGTCGATGCGTCGATCGGCGGCAAGAGCGCGGTGAACGTGGCCACGCCGAACGGCCTCGTGAAGAACGTGGTCGGCGTGATCCGTCAGCCGCGCCGCGTGATCTGCGACGTGAACCTGCTCGCGGGACTGCCCGATCGCGTCTTCCGAGCCGGGCTCGCCGAGTGTCTCAAGCACGCCATGATCGCGGATCCGGAGCTCGCGGACTGGATGGATCGTCGGCGCGACGCGATCGAGGGACGCGATGCGGGCACGCTGCGAACGCTCGTCGTGCGCAGCGCGAAGGTGAAGGCGACGATCGTTTCGCGCGACGAGCGCGAGTTGGGCGAGCGGACGCTCCTGAATCTCGGGCACACGTTCGCGCACGCGCTCGAGGCGGTGGCCACGGAAGCGATCTCGCACGGCGAGGCGGTCGGGCTGGGATTGCTCGCGGCGACGGAGACGAGTCGTGTCGCCGCGATCTGGCCGGAGGCGGATCCCGCGAAGATCGAGGCGAGGTTGAAGTCGATGCATCTGCCGGTGGAAGCGCCGCAGCGAGCGCGGCTCGAGCCGCTCCTCCACGCGATGGGACTC
>VGXK01000333.1 GCA_016873355.1 Phycisphaerae bacterium
CAGCAGGGGCGCGGCGCCGGCGCCGAGACCCTCGGCCCCGAGCGCTCCCATCTCGCGACCGTCGGCCCCGAGCGCCCCGGTTGCGCGACCGTCGGCACCGAGTGCCCCGGTCTCTCGGCCGTCCGCTCCAAGCGCACCGATCTCCCGACCGTCGGCCCCGGCTTCGCGACCATCGTCGCCGAGCGCCCCGATCTCACGGCCTTCGGCGCCGATCTCGAAGCCGTCGTCGCCAGCCTCGCGGCCCTCGATTCCGAGTTCGCCGTACACGCGCCCGAGCGCGGCGCCCCCGGCGCCTCGTTCGACTCCAAACGCGACTCCCTCGGCGCCCCGCATCGCGCCGCGATCTCCCCGCGGCTCGTCGAGCGCGCCGATCGGCCGGCCGTCGACCGCTTCGCCGGACTCGCGCCCCTCCAGCAACGCCCCGATCGTGCGACCGTCGAACACGGCGCCGTCGGCTCGTCCATCGAACACTTCGCCGACCTTGCCGATCGGCCGGCCGTCGACCGCTTCGCCGACCGTTCCCTCGGCGCCCGGAGCGGCGCCGCGGTCGACGACGCCGTCGCGCGGTGCGCTGGGCTCCACGGTTCCGGCACCGACCTTCATTCCGTCGTCCACGGGCTCGAACGGCTCCTCGCGTCGAGACGGGCCGAGCGGCATGCAGTCTCGAACGATCTCGGGATCGAAGCCGAGCGTTCTCGGCGGAGCAGGCGCCGGTGCGGGCGCAGGCGCCGGTGCGGGCGCGGGCGCAGGTGCCGGCGCAGCCGCCGGCGCGGGCGCCGCAATCGGAACCACCATGCCCGGTCGCGGCGGCGTGAGCGATTCGCTCGTGCCGAAGATCTCGGGCGAGGCACCGGTCGCACGAGCAGGCTCTCCGCGCCCCGCGACGGGATTCCCCGGAACGACGGCCCCCGGCGGCGGTGCGTCCGGCGGTGATCTCGGCGGAAAGGCGCCGACCTTCGGCGAGGGTGCTCCGCCGTCCTGGAGCGGGATTCCGTCGTCGACCCCCAACGGCGGCGCAGCCGGCGGTTCCGCAAGCGCGGCGGCGAGCTACGGCTCGGGTGGCGGCGACTGGAACGGCGGCGATTGGAATGGCGACTGGAACGACGGCGACTGGAACGGCGGCTCCGATTGGGACTCATGCTCGAACGGCTCCTGGAGCGACGGCTGCAATCCGGGCTGGTACTGCGCGCCGACGGCATGCTGGTCGAGTTGGAATTGCGGTGGATGGTGGAATCCGTGCGGCGCCGCGTGCTGGAGTCCGTGCGGCTGGTACGGCGGCGGCGGCTGGTACGGCAGCGGTTGGGGCGTCGGCGTCTCCTTCGGAGGCGGCGGCTGGGGAGTCGGCTTCGGCTTCGGCGGCGGCGGCTGGGGCGTGAGCGTCGGCTTCTCGAGCGGCTGGTACGGCGGCTACGGATACGGCGGTTGGGGCGGATGCGGCTACGGCGCCTGGAGCGGCTGCTGGAGTCCGTGCTACGCGGGTTGGTACGGCGGAGGCTGCGGCTGGTGGCCGTACGCATGCTCCACCTGGTACGCACCGTGGTACTGCGGCGCCTACTACGTTCCGAGCCCCGTCGTCTACTCGTATCCGGCGTACGCGCCGCTGATCGCGGCGCCCGTCGTCTACGACTCGCCGATCGTCTACACGCCCTCGATCGACTGGCCCGGCTACGAGTCGCTCGACGGTTCGACGCAGGATCCCGCGATGCTCGCGGCGAACACGGCGGCGCCGTCGACGGCGCCCGTGGATCTCTCGGTAGCGCTGCCTCCGGCCGATCTCGACGAGCAGGAGGCGTGGGATCTTCTCTCGAACGGTCGCGAAGCGATTGCGCAGGAGCAGTTCGCGCAGGTGCTGAACGCCGAACCCGACAACGCCCGCGCGCGAGCGGGCTTCGGGCTTGCGGCGGCGCTGGCGGGACACCAGGCGACCGCCGCGTGGGCCCTTCGCGATGCGCTCGAGATCCGGCCCGACGTGCTCGACTTCCTTCCGCTCATGCCGTCGCTGCGCTCGCGCTTGACGGATCTTGCGCGACAGCTCGAACTGCGGGGAACGCAGCCGTCGCAGCCCAACGCGGTCGACGAGCTCTTCCTGGCCGCGGCGCTTCGCGCGGCGGTGGGCGATCGGGCGCAGGCGGCCTACGCCATGGAGCAGGCGGCTCGTCGCGGCACGCTCGACCAGGCGAAGGCGGATTTCCGCGCGCGGCTTGCGACCGAGCTCGAGTCGGGACTCTGAATCGCCGCGCGGCGTGCGCCGCATCGAGGCACGGCGAATCGATTCGCGCGATCCGCGCCGATCCGTGCCGAGCATGGCCGGTACGCTGCGTCGATGGACGAGAGGAGCGTCGAGTCGCGCCGCGCACCGGAGCCGGTCGGACCCTATCCGCACGCGCGTCGCGCCGGTGAGTTCCTCTTCCTCTCGGGCATCGGGCCGCGTCGGCGCGGAAGCCGAGAGATTCCGGGGGTCACGCTCGACGGCTCCGGTCGCGTCGCGTCGCACGACATCGAAGCGCAGTGCCGGAGCTGCTTCGACAACGTGCGCACGGTCATGGAGGAAGCGGGAGTTCCGTGGGACCGAATCGTGGACGTGACCGCGTTCCTCACCCACCTGTCGAGCGACTTCGCCACCTACAACCGCGTCTACGCCGAGTATTTCGCCGGGCCGGGCAATCCGAATCCGGCGCGGACGACCGTGGAGGTCGCCGCGCTGCCGACGCCGATCGCGGTCGAGGTGAAGGTGGTGGCCTGGGTCGGTCCCCGTTAGCGTGCCGAAATGCCTCGGGTTTCCATCGATCCGCAGGGTCTTCTCGTCGGCGGACGCCGATGCTGGATCGTCGGCGCGGCGCTCGAGTACTCGCTGCTCGATCCGCGGCTCTGGTCGCGATCGCTGTCGCTGCTGCGCCAAACCGGATTCAACACGGTGCGCACGAGCGTGCCGTGGTCGCTGCACGAGCGGCGCCGCGCGAAGCCGGACTTCGAGGGTTCGCTCGACCTTCGTGCGTTCGTCGAGCTCGCGATCGAGCAGGGCCTGTGGGTGATCGTGCGGCTCGGGCCGGTCGTCGGCGGAACCTTCAGCGGCGGCGGCCTGCCCGCATGGCTTTCGGAGATCGACGGTCTGCGCCTGCGCGAGCCGCAGGATGAGTTCCTGCGACTCGTGTCGCGCTGGTTCGACACGGTGCTCTCGCAGCTCAAGGGACTCGC
>VGXK01000334.1 GCA_016873355.1 Phycisphaerae bacterium
ACCCCCCATAGCTCCGTCACTCCCGCGTCTCCAGGTAGGTGTACCCGGCGAGGCCGCTTTCGTACGCACGCACGAGCTGCGCGCTTTCCGCCACGCTCATCTGCTTCATGCGCACGGCGCGCTCGCACTCGCGGCGGATCTCGGCGAGCAGCTTGTTCACGTCGTACTGCACGTAGGAAAGCACTTCGCGCACCGAGTCGCCCTCGATGATCTCGTCGATCCACCACTCGCCGTGCTCGTCGAGCTTGACATGCGCGGCGTGCGTGTCGCCGAAGAGGTTGTGCAGATCCCCGAGCGTCTCCTGATACGCGCCGACGAGGAACGCGCCGAGCAGATACTCCTCGCCCTCGGCGAAATCGTGCAGCTCGACGAAGCGCTTGATGTCGTGATCGTCGACGAAGCGATCGATCTTGCCGTCCGAATCGCAGGTGATGTCGGCGAGCGTGGCGCGCCGCGTGGGCCTCTCCGTGAGCCGGTGCACCGGCATGATCGGGAACAACTGGTGGATCGCCCAGATGTCGGGCAGGCTCTGGAAGATCGACAAGTTGCAGAAGTACGTGTCGCTGAGCTGGCTCTCGAGATCGTCGAGCTCCTCCGGAACATCGTCGAGCTCGCGCACCTTGTCGCGGATCCTGGCGGCGGTGGCCCAGAAGATGCGATCGCAGAGCGCGCGATGCTCAAGCGACATGTAGCCGAGCGAGAAGGCCCGCATCGCCTCGTCGCGAGCATCGAGGATGTCGTGGTAATGCTCGAGCAGCCGGCGCTCGGAAACGCCTCGGTGCACATCGAAGAGTTCGATGAGCGGTCGCGGCAGCTCCTCGCCCGCGGGCGGCGCCGGAAGCTCCGTCGGCACTGCGAAGCGGTCGAGCCGGTTCGCGCCGAGCACGTCGAAGACGAGCACGCTCTGCTGCGCCACCATGGCGCGGCCGCTCTCGGTGACGATCGTGGGATGCTCGACTCCCTCCTCGTCGCAGACCGACATGATCTTGTAGACCACGTTCGTGGCGTACTCGGGCAGCGTGTAGTTCGTGGAGAACTCGAAGCTCGACTGCGTGCCGTCGTAGTCGATGCCGAGTCCGCCGCCGACATCGATGTACTTCATGCCCGCGCCGAGCT
Source organism: Phycisphaerae bacterium (assembly GCA_016873355.1). Classification (GTDB taxonomy): domain Bacteria; phylum Planctomycetota; class Phycisphaerae; order Phycisphaerales; family SM1A02; genus VGXK01. Next base: position 1,117 of record VGXK01000334.1, read on the forward strand.
TGGCGAGCTCCACGTAGACGCGCGCGAGCTCGCTCACGCCCGCGTTCACCTGGCGGATGTCGTGGATCTGGCTGCCCATGTGGCAATGGAGCAGTTGCAGGCACTCCTGCATGCCGCGGGCCTTCAGGTAGTCGAGCACTTCGAGCACTTCGCTGAGCGAAAGGCCGAACTTGGCCTTGGCGCCGGAGCTGTGCTTCCAGCGTCCCGCGCCGGGCGCGGAGAGATTCACGCGCACGCCGATTCGCGGCAGCACCATGTAGCGCTCCGCGAGCTCCACGATCAGGCGCAGTTCCGTGAGATTCTCGATCACCGGAATGATCGTGCGCCCGAGCTTCGCCGCCAGCGTGACGAACTCGATGTAGCGCTCTTCCTTGAAGCCGTTGCAGATGATGAGTCGATCGGGCGCATCGCTCGTCATGCCGAGCACCGCGAGCAGCTCCGGCTTGCTGCCGACTTCGAGCCCGAAGCCGAGTTCCTTCCCGTACTGCCGCACCTCCTCCACCACGCGCCGCTGCTGATTCACCTTGATCGGATAGACGCCGATGTAGTCGCCCTTGAAGTTCTGCTCCCTGATGGCGGTCTTGAACGCATCGTGCAGATCGTTGAGTCGGCGCGACAGCAGATCGGAGAAGTGCAGCAGGATGGGCGTCTTCAATCCGCGATCGCGGATTCCCTTCACCACTTCGAAGAGGTCGATCTCGCGCCCGGGCTGGCGCGTGGGCCGCACCACGACGCTGCCCTCGTCGTTGATGTCGAAGAAGCCCTTGCCCCAGCCGCGGATGTTGTAGACGTCGGCCGAGTCCTCGACCGTCCAGCCGGGCTCGATTCCATTTCGGGGAGAGCGCGGGCGCGAAGGACTCCCCGCCGCGGCGTCCTGGGCGCGCGGTTCGGAGGAGGGAGCAGATCGGGGTGTCATCGTCGGAGCGTCTCCAACCCGGGCTCGGTGCGGTGCGCCGCGGCGCGTTCGCCGAAGCGTGCCCTTCGCCGGGAGTGCGTGGGTTCAATATAGACGCTTCGCGCGGAAAGTGAAGATCGCCGAGCGAGGTTAACCTTTCGACATGATCTCGACTCGACTCGTCGCGGCCTCGATCGTTCTTGCGCTTCACTCGCTTCTCGGCGCCGATGCGACGGCGCCCGGGGCGCCGGCCGGGACGATTCCGCCGTCGCCGCCGACCTCCGCCTCGCCGAACGCGCCGCCTGCGCCCGCCGATTCCAGCGAAACGCCGGCCGCCGCCATCCAGGAGCGGCCGCTCGTCGCAGGCCGCCTGGAACGATGGCTCGCCGACGGCGACAAGGACCTCATCGTGCAGTCCTTCCGGCGGCATCCGAACGAGGTGCTTCCCTTCGTCGACCAGTACCTGGAGCGCGGGCTCAAGCTCCTGGAGGGCAACGCCTCGGACGAGACGGCGATGAACGAGTTCCGCAAGGGCGTCAAGTTCGCCCAGCTCGCCACGGACGCGCTGCGGGACCCGATCTTCGTCGAGTACGCCGGCAGTTTCGCCAGTTGGAACGAAACGGAGCGCACCCGCTTCCGCGAGGGACAGAAGGCGGCGCGCCAGGGTGCGCTTGCGCTCAAGAAGGGCGATGCCGCCACGGCGCTCGAGCGCTACGCGGCATCGCAGTCGCTTGCCGAGCCGCTCGGAGACTCCTGGGGACTTCAGATGGCGCTCGCGGGCCAGGCCCGCTCCGCGCACGCGATGAGCGACTGGGCACGCGCCGCCGCGGTGGCGGCGAAGGCGATGGAGATCTCGGGTCGACTTCAGCTTCGGAACGACGAGATCGAGACGATCGTGATCTGCGCCGAGTCGCGGCACCAGCTTGCCGAACCCGACGCGGGTCTGGGCTACGCCAGGCTCGCCTGGTCGAAGCTGCGGACGGACGATTCCGAGCAACTGCGCCGACGCATCGCGGAGGTACTCGTCGCCGCGCTCGAGGCCAAGAACTTCCCCCAGGAGGCGGCGAAGATCCGCTCCGACGCGTGCCTGACGGAGCCGTCGCCGAAGTCGCCGCCGGCCGAGAAGCCGGCGCCGGCGAAGGCGCCCTGAATCAGCTCCACGCGCCGAGCAGCGCGCCCAGGT
>VGXK01000335.1 GCA_016873355.1 Phycisphaerae bacterium
CGATCCTCGGCAAGTACCTGACGATCATGCTGCTCTCGATCGTCTACTGCGTCGGCCATCTGGCGCTGGCGCTGATGGATCTGCCGCCGGCGATGCTCGAGAAATCGTTCGAGCCGCGCACGCTGCTCATCCTGGGACTGGCGCTCATCGCGCTGGGTTCCGGCGGCATCAAGCCGTGCGTTTCGGCGAACGTCGGCGATCAGTTCGGCGAGAGCAACCGCCATCTGCTCGGCCGCGTCTACGCGTGGTTCTATTTCTCGATCAACTTCGGATCGCTCTTCTCCACGCTGCTCACGCCGTGGGTGCTGGCGCGCGAAGGCGACGACATCGTGCTGCCGTGGCTCTCCGGTCCCGGCTGGGCCTTCGGCATTCCCGGCATTCTCATGGCGATCGCCACGATCTGCTTCTGGGCCGGGCGCAAGAAGTTCGTGCACATCCAGCCGCAGGGGCTTGAGTTCGTGCGCAAGACCTTCTTCTCCAGCGAGGGGCTCGGCGTCATTCTCAAGCTCGTGCCGGTCTACGCGTTCGTGGCGTTCTTCTGGGCGCTCTACGACCAGACCGGCGCGGCGTGGGTGCAGCAAGCAGAGAAGATGGATCGGACCTTCGCGGGAATCCTCTGGCTGGAGAGCCAGGTGCAAGCGGTGAATCCCGCCCTGATCCTCGTTTTCATCCCGATCTTCACGTACGCGATTTATCCGGCGATCCATCGCGTCTTCCCGCTCACCTTCATCCGCAAGATCGCGATCGGATTCTTCATCACGGTCATCGCGTTCGCGATCGTGGCGTGGACTGAGAAGCGCATTGCCACCGCGCAGGAATCGTTCAAGCCGCAGGTGGAGGCGGCGTTCGCCGATGGGTCGATCGATCTCGTTGCGACGATGGCGGCGGCGGAGCAGCGCGGGCACGACGGCGCGGCCGGCTCGATGCAGCGACTCGGCGGATCGCCGCTGCTCTATCTGCCGGCGTCGCAGCTCTGCCCGCGCGACGGATCGAGCGACCAGGCGATCGACTTCTCGATTCGCGGGCCGAGCGGCACGCTCGAAGCGAAGGTCGGCGAAGGCAGATCGCTGGGACTCGTCCGCCAGTTCCTTCTCGCCGCCCAGGGCGAAGCGGTCGAGGGCGGCGCCGACCCGACCGGCGTGCAGATCCTGATCTTCCAGCCCGTCGCGCAGGACGAGCTGCTTCGCGCCGTCGCCGGCACGCCGTTCGAGCAGCGCGCGCGCGACGGCGCCACCGTGGCGCAGGTGCTGGCGGGCATTCGCGACGCCGCGCCGGGAACCGGCGGCATGACGCGCGGGAGGCTGGGATTGCTTCGCGCGAAGCTCGAAGGCGGCCTGGTTTTCGTCGGCTCCGCGATCGGACCGAACGCATCGATCACCGTCGCCGCGAAGGGAGCTCGCACCGGGGCGATCAACGGCGTCGATCTCTGGCACGGCGCGGAGGGCTCGCAGGCGAAGGGCGCCGATCTCGCGATGGCCACAGGGCCGGCGCTCGTCGCCGCCGTGGTCGACGGCGCGGTGCTCGTTGCCGGAGGCGGCACGCGCGAAAGCGGCGTGCCGAACATCTCGTGGCAGTTGCTGGCGTTCATCATCATCACGGCGGCCGAAGTCATGGTGAGCATCACCTGCCTGGAATTCAGCTACACCCAGGCGCCGCCGCAGATGAAGAGTTTCGTGATGGGTCTCTTCCTGCTGAGCGTCTCCGCCGGCAACGGAATCATCTTCCTGGTGAATCGACTCACCACCGATCCGGACACCGGGATCTCATGGCTGGAAGGCCCGTCGTACTACTGGTTCTTTACCTGGATGATGCTCGGCGCGTCGATTGCGTTCCTGGTGGTGGCCAAGCTCTACAAGCCGCGCGAATACATGCAGGCGGAAGTGCCGGCGTCGCAGCAGCGCGCCCACGGCGACGCGAGCGGCGCGGCGGGGTGACCGTGGTCGCGGCGCCTCCGCGAGCGGAGCGATGACCTCGTCGCGATGCATTCGACTTCGACGCCCTGCGGTGCTCGCCGACGCCGGCGGGCGCTTCGTACCCACCACGATCCCGCTCGACGAGATCGACGACGCGTGGTCTCGCGCGCGTGAGCGCAACCCGCGACTGTTCGACGGTCCGCTCTGGCATGTGCGCGGCGTGTCGCGAAACGGCCACGGCGGGGTCACCGTGCACGTGGTCGAATCGAGCTATCGATTCCACGCGGTCCGCGCGCTGGGCGTGGACACGGGAATCCGGCCGCTCGGCGTGAAGGCGATCGTGATGCGCGGCACGCGCGTGCTCATGGGCCGCCGCTCCGCGCAGGTGCACTCGCAGGCGGGGCGCTGGGAGTTCGTTCCCGGCGGCACGCTTCCGCCGGGCGTGGAACCGGAAGCGCAGGTGGCGCGGGAGCTGGCCGAGGAGTGCGGCTGGCGCTGCGATGCGACGCCGCGGCCGATCGCGCTCCTCTTCGACGATCTCTGCCACACCTGGGAGATCGTGCATCGAGCGTCCGGGCGGCCCGAGGCCGCGGCCAGGCGAAGCGCCGAGTCGGGGTGGGAATACGACGAGATCGCGGAGCTTCAGCCGGAATCGATCTCGAAGCGAACGCTGAGCCGCGCCGCGGAATTGATGACGGCGCTGCTGGCGACGGAGCCGATCGACGGCGGAACGGGCGCCGGCGGAGATGCGTCGTCGGGCGCCGGTGCGGAGCGCGGCGCGTGAGCGAGCTCGGTTCGCTCGCCGGTCTGCCGCTCCTGCGACGAACCGAGCACGAGGTCGTCGTCCTGAAGCCCGCCGACGTGCCGAGCGAGATGACGGCCGATCCAGGCGGGCGCTCGATCGTTTCTCGCGTGCGAGCCGCGGTTCCCGGGGCGGATGTGCAGCTTCCGCATCGGCTCGATCGGCCGACGCGCGGCCTGCTCGTGGCGGCCCTCTCTCGCGACGCGGTGGCGCGGCACAACGAGCACATCCGCGCCGGGCGCTGGAAGAAGTTCTATCTCGCGCGAGTGCCGGCAGGAGCGCCGCTCGTGGGCGTGCACAGCGCGTTTCTGCGGCGCGACGGCCGCACCGCGACCGTGGTGCGTTCCGGCGGCGATCCGTCGAGGCTGGAAGTGCTCGCCGAAGCGGAGGCGCCGCAGGGCAAGGGCGGCGCTTCGTCCGATCGAGGCGGCGGCGCATCCATCGGCGCTGCGCCGTTCGGCCCCGGACCCGGCGAGCGT
>VGXK01000336.1 GCA_016873355.1 Phycisphaerae bacterium
GTACTTCTTGCCGTGCAGCGCTTCGTCGCCGCTCGTTTCGCTCCGTGAGTGCCAGCCCCAGATGTCGTGATTGCCGATGGCAGGCTCCACGCGAAGCGAGCACTCCCGCTTGAGCGTGTCGCGCCAGAGCCTTCCGAGCGTCTCCGCGCGCGACTGCTTCTGCTCGAAGACATCCATCACGTTGTCGCCGCCCGTGACGATGAGTTCGGGGCGATCCTTCTGCGACTGCACGTGGGCAAGACAGGCCGCGAATCCCGCCTCGGCGTCGAGCTCCGGCTGCAGGTGAACGTCCGTCAGGTGCGCCATGCGAATTGCGCGCGTGCGCGGCCTGGGCGCGGGCGCCTTCGGTGACCCGGCCGGCGGCGCGCCCGACGATCCGCCCGATTGGGCGGCGCCGTCCGCGAGTCGGTGGAGCGCCAGCGATGCGGCACCGGCGACGCCCGCGGCGAGAATCGAGCGACGCGAGATCGCCGTTCGCCCCTGCGTTCCGCCATCGTCCGTGTCGCCGAGATGCTTCAGTCCGGTTCGGTCGCTCGCGTCGCCTCGATCGTCCGCTCCGCGTCGCTCGTTCGTCTCGCCCATCGAGCACCTCCTCGCGCCGGGTGACCGCCCATTCGCCGGCACGAATGTACCCGCGCGGCGGCGCCGTTCGCCGTGCCTTTCAGCGCCTCCGCAGCGTCATCGCATGGAACGGCCGCGCCTCGCGACGATACTTGCGCTCGAAATTGGAACCCACCACCTCGCCCTCCCCGGCGGAGGAGACGCCGCCGAAGGGCTCGCGATCGAAGAGATGCGCCGCATCCGCCGCGTGCTGCTCGCACCAGCGCCAGAGTTCGTCGTGATCGGTGACGAGCCGCACTTCACCGCGCGGCCTGAGCACGCGGTGGAACTGTTCGAGCGACTCGCGCTGCACGACGCGTCGCTTGTGATGTCGCTTCTTCGGCCAGGGATCGCTGAAGTAGAGGTGGACGACATCCACGCACGCATCGCGCAGCCGATGCCGGATGAACTCGACCGCGTCGGCGTAGAGCAGCCGCACGTTCGCGAGCTCGTGCCGGCGGATGCGATCGGCGGCGTAACGGAAGAATTCCCCCGCGTTCTCGACTCCCAGGAAGAGCGTCTCGGGATGCTTCGGCGCCTCCTGCACCAGGAACGTTCCCTTGCCGGAGCCGATCTCGATCTCGAAGCGCGCGCCCGGGGCGTTCGTCCGCTCGGCGCCGAAGAAGAACTCCGGGCCGATGCGAGGGCCGTCGAAGGGCGGAAGCTGCGCCGCCGTGAATCCGTACTCGCCCGGTTCGAGTTCGCGACCTCGTCCGAGTCCGAACGACATTCGCGTCAGCGAGCCCCCGGAGCTGCGGGCGTCGCGGCGGGCGCGCCGCCGTTCCGCGCCGGAGGCGCCGCGGCCCGACCCGTCGTCGCATGGATCCACCGGCGCAGTTCCTCGAGCACCACCGGGTCGATCGTGATCTCGATCGTGCCGTACTCGTCGATCGCTCCGGTCGTGGCGGGCTGGAAGAGGTGATTGAGGTTCGCGTAGCGCCGGACATCGATCGGCTTCTGCGCGTCGCGCCGGATCCGCTCCACGCGGACGAGATTCTGCTCCGAGTCGACCTGCGTGTCGAGATCGCCGTTGAGCGCCAGCATCGGGGCATCGAGCTTCGTCAGCGCGTCCTTCGGCTCGTACTCGAGGAAGGACTTCATCCACGGCGACCCGAGTTGCGCGAGCACATCCTGCACCTCCTTCGAGTCCGGCGCCGGCGGCGCCGGCGGCTCCACTCCGCCTCGCTCCGCGACGAGTCGCTGCTGGAGCGTCAATCCCTCCGCGATCAATTCCGCGAGCCGCTGCGCCGGCTGGCCCTCGCGAATCGCCGCGAAGAGCCGCCGATTCGCCTCGACGAGCGGCGCCATCGATTCCGGCGGCACGCCTGCCGCCTTCTGAATCCGCTCGATCTGCAGCGGAAGCAGCTCGGCGCCGGAGACTCCGGGTCCCGCGAGCATCACCACGAACGCCGCGGGCGCCCCCTCCTCCTGGTCCCTCAGCGCCGCCATCGGTCCCGTGATGCCGCCTTCGCTGTGGCCGAGATAGCCGCAGCGAGACGCGTCGATCTCCGGTTGCGCTCGCAGGAACTTCATCATCGCCCGGCCGTCGTCGGAGAGATCCCGAAGCGTCGCGTTCGTCGGATCGCCCGTGCTCCCGCCCACGCCGCGATCGTCGCAGCGAAGCACCGCGATTCCGCTTCGCGCAAGCGCATCGGCGATCACCAGGAACGGACGGTGTTCGACGAGCGTCTCGTCGCGATCCTGGAGCCCGCTTCCCGTGAGCATGACCACGGCGGGCGTCCTGCGTTCCGCCGACGCTCCCTGCGGAAGCGTGAGCGTGCCCGCGAGCGCATGTCCGCCCTCGCACGGCACCGAGACTTCGCGCTCCGTGTACGGGAACGGCGGCACCGGCACCTGCGGTCGCTTCGTTCCCGGCATCGGCGCCGAGGTGCGCTCGAACGAAATCGGAACGGAGACCGCTCCCTGCTGGAAGACGCCGACGAGCTTCGCGCCATCCTGCTGCGAGGTGAGCGTCATGACGGCGCGAACGCCGACCGGCAGGATCACCACGAGCGTTCCGCCCTCGCCGTGCTCGACGATCACCGGCATCTGCTTCAGTCCTTGCGCGGGAATGTCGGCGACGCCGACCCATCCGTACTCGCCGGCGTCGGCGATCGAGAGACCGATCGCGAGCTTCATGCCCATCGCCTCGAGCACGGTCTCGTAGCTGGACGCGCCGGACACGGTGTTCGCCAGGACCGTGGGCACGAGCGAGATCGGCTCGGACTGCACGTTCTCGCCGGCCCGGATCTCGACGCTGCCCTTGATCGAACGGCCGTCCTCCGAGAGTTCGCCTTCGAAGGTGAGCGCCGCCATTCCAAGCGACGCGCTGCCGCGGAAGCGACGGCCGTTCTCGATCACCGCGTCGGCGACCTCGCGCCCGAACAGTCCGCCCTCGGGAATCGTGAGCAGGGTCCGCCAGGTCGCGGCGGCGGCGCCGGAGTCGGCGCCGTCGGGCGCCCCGCCACCGTCGTGCTTCTCGAAGACGAACTGCACGTAGGGCGGCGAGTTCGGCGCGTCGGTGCGCCAGGCGCCGGCGAGATCGGGTCGCGACGGGTACTTGAGCTCGGGCCCGACCGGCGCGGGCGCCTGC
>VGXK01000337.1 GCA_016873355.1 Phycisphaerae bacterium
ACCTCAACGCCCCCGAGGTCATCATCCGCAACGAGAAGCGCATGCTTCAGCAGGCGGTCGATGCGCTCTTCGACAACGGGCGCTGCCGCCGCCCCGTGCTCGGCTCGAGCAACCGGCCGCTCAAGTCGATCACCGACATGATCAAGGGCAAGCAGGGCCGCTTCCGCGAGAACCTGCTCGGCAAGCGCGTGGACTACTCGGCGCGATCGGTGATCGTGGTCGGCCCCGAGCTCAAGCTCCACCAGTGCGGTCTGCCGAAGAAGATCGCGCTCGAGCTCTTCCAGCCCTTCATCATCAAGAAGCTCAAGGAACACGGGCTCGCCGACACCATCAAGAGCGCCAAGCGCATGCTCGAGCGCCGCGATCCCGAGGTGTGGGACATCCTGGAGCAGGTGATCCGCAACCACCCGGTGCTGCTGAACCGCGCGCCGACGCTCCACCGCATGGGCATCCAGGCGTTCGAGCCGGTGCTCGTCGAAGGCAACGCCATCAAGATCCATCCGCTCGTCTGCACCGCCTACAACGCCGACTTCGACGGCGACCAGATGGCCGTGCACCTGCCGCTCTCGGTGGAGGCCCAGGCGGAAGCGCACGTGCTCATGATGAGCGTGCACAACATCTTCTCGCCCGCGAACGGCAACCCGATCGTCTCGCCGTCGCAGGACATCGTCATGGGCGTGTACTTCCTCACGCTCGGATTCGAGGACCAGCCCGATCGGCGCAAGGACGAGGCCGCGTACCTGAAGTGGCGCCGCGGACTTCGTCGCTACCGCGACGTGCACGAGGCCTTCATGGCCTACGAGCTCGGCACGGTCGGCATCCATGACTGGATCGAGGTGCGTCTCGACCGCTTCGACGAGATCGTCTCGGGCCAGACCGCGGCCGTGGAGAAGATCCCGGCGGAGCGCCGGATCGTCACCACCGTCGGCCGCCTCTACTTCAGCGAGATCCTTCCCGACGGCATGCCGTTCTACAACTGCGCCCTCGGCAAGAAGGGCGCGGCGCGCGTGATCGACGACACCTTCGCGCGGCGCGGCAAGGCCGCCACGATCGCGCTGCTCGACCACATGAAGGAGTCGGGCTTCCGCTTCTCCACCGTGAGCGGACTCTCGTTCGGCATCTCCGATCTGCGCATTCCCGAGGACAAGGAGCGCCTGATCGAATCCGCCCGCAAGCAGGTGATGAAGGCGCACCGCAGCTACGACACGGGCGCGATCACCGACGGCGAGCGCCGCAACCAGGTGCTGGAAGCGTGGTCGAAGTGCCGCGCCGAGATCTCCGATCACCTGATGGAGACGCTCAAGAACGACTGGCGCGATCCGGCGACCGGGCGCGAGGTGCCGGTGCCGGCCGCCGACCAGCGCGACAAGCAGCGCGCCCGCAAGTACCTGAACCCCGTCTACCTCTTCGCGGATTCGGGCGCGCGAGGAAACAAGAGCCAGATGCAGCAGCTCGCCGGACTTCGCGGCCTCATGGCGAAGCCCTCGGGCGAGATCATCGAGACGCCGATCAACTCGAACTTCCGCGAGGGTCTGAGCGTGCTCGAGTACTTCACGAGCACGCACGGCACGCGCAAGGGCCTGGCCGACACCGCGCTCAAGACGGCGGACTCCGGCTACCTGACGCGCAAGCTCTGCGACGTGGCCCAGAGCGTGGTGATCACCGAGCACGACTGCCGCACGCGCTTCGGCATTCCGAAGCACGCGATCTACAAGGGCGAGGACGTCGACGTGCCGCTGCGCGAAGTGGTGCGCGGCCGCACGAGCCGTCAGTCGATCGTCGACCCGCGCACCGATCGCGTGATCGTGAAGGAGAACGAGCTCATCGACGACACGGTCGCGCGGCAGATCGAGGCGGTCGGCATCGACGCGGTGCAGGTGCGAAGCCCGCTCAAGTGCGAATCCGAGCGAGGCGTCTGCGCCCTCTGCTACGGCATGGATCTCGCCGCCGGCAAGCTCGTCGAGGAGGGCATGGCGGTGGGCATCATCGCCGCCCAGTCGATCGGCGAGCCCGGCACGCAGCTCACCATGCGCACCTTCCACACGGGCGGCATCGCCTTCAGTTCGGTCGCCGACACCGCGTACGCGGCGCAGAACTCGGGCACGGTCGAACTGCGCGACTGCAACGAAGTCGAGGTCGAGGTCGAAGGCGGCCTGCACCTCGTGGCCCTCAAGAAGACCGGCGAGATCGCGGTCAAGGACGACAAGGGACGCGAACTCGAGAAGTTCAAGGTCCCCTACGGCGCCATCTTCGAAGTGCACAGCGGCGACAAGGTCAAGAAGGGTCAGCAGCTCATGCGCTGGGACCCGCACAAGACGCCGATCCTCGCCGAGAAGAGCGGCAAGGTGGAGTTCAAGGACATCATCGAGGGCGAGACGGTCAAGGTCGAGACGAAGGGCTCGGTGCGCGAGCGCATCATCATCGAGCACACCGGCGAGCGTCATCCGCAGATCAAGGTCGTCGATCCCGTCTCGGGCCAGGTGCTCGACTTCCACAACATTCCCGCGAAGGCCCGCATCGAGGTGGAGGACGGTCAGCCCGTCCGCGCGGGTCAGATGCTCGCGCACACGCCGAAGGAGGCGCAGCGATCGGCCGACATCGTCGGCGGTCTGCCGCGCGTCACGGAGATCTTCGAGGCGAGGCAGCCGCACGATCCCGCCGTGCTCGCGGAAGTCTCGGGTCGCGTCGAACTGCTGCCCGAACGGCGCAAGGGCAAGATGACGATTCGCGTCACGCCGCCGAGCGGCGAGGACGACGCGTTCGAGCATCACGTGCCGCAGGGCAAGCACCTGCGCGTGCACACCGGCGACCAGGTGCAGGCCGGCGACCCGCTCTGCGAAGGCCCGGCGATTCCCGCCGACATCCTCCGCATCCGCGGCGAGGAAGCGCTGCACAACTACATGCTGGAAGAGATCCAGAACGTCTATCGCGCCCAGGGCGTGCCGATTTCCGACAAGCACATCGAGGTGATCCTGCGCCAGATGCTTGGAAAGGTCCGCATCGCCGATCCGGGCGACACGACCGCGCTGCCGCTCGACGTGGTCGACAAGTTCCAGATCAACCGGCAGAACGATGCGCTGAAGGACCAGCTCGTCATCGAGGACAGCGGCGACACGGCGCTGCAGAAGGGGCGCCTCTACACGAAGGACGAAGTGAAGGAGGCGAACACGCTCGCCGAGAGCCAGGGCA
>VGXK01000338.1 GCA_016873355.1 Phycisphaerae bacterium
GGGCGTCGAGGCCTGGTAGCCGCCGACGGCGATGTAGTAGGTGGTTCCCTCCACGGCGACGAAGGTGATTCGGGTCGTGAGCCCGGCGCAGCCGGCGGTGTCGTCGCCGCACGCCACGGTCAGACTCTCGTCGCAGCTCGCCTGGAGCACCGCGAGTCTCGTGTCGAAGTTCGCCTGATTGCAGGTGCTGACCTCGTAGGTCTCGGTGGTCGGCGCCACCCACTTGAACCAGATGGTGTGGTAGATCGAGTCGTTTCCGGCCGGACCCGGATCGCAGAAGCCGGAAAGATCCAGCACTTCCGTGGCGCCGGCGGTGTCGAATGGCGTGTCGCCGGTCGGAATCTCGACCGCGGATTCACAGCCTTGCGACCACGCGTGCGAGCCGACCGCGAGCAAGGCGGCGGCGACGAGCGACGATGAGAATGCGCGAGAGAGCATCACGAAGTTCTCCTCGAACCAGGATTGGATTCGACCACGAATGCGGAGCGCGATGCGACCCGCGAGAGGTGAGGTTACAGGCTTTCGGCGCCGATGCACGCGGCAATTCCGGGTCGCCGGTGAGATGAGAGGGAGTCGATCATCGATCGATGGCGTCGAGTTCCGGCAGGAAGGCGGCCGAAGGCCGGTGCTTGCTCTCGTCGGCCCGCAGGCGGTCCCGCGGCCTCGCCGAAGCGGTTATAACGATCGCGACATGGCGCAGGCAATCACATCGGAGTCGTCGGCGGTCCGGGTCGGGTCGCAGGCGCCGGGCTTCTCCTTGCCGTCGAAGCCGGGGCAATCGGAGGATCTCACCGCCGCGATCGGAAGCGGCCCCGTCGTTCTTCTCTTCTTCCCGCTGGCATTCTCGTCGGTCTGCACCGCGGAGATGTGCCACTTCCGGGACGAGTGGAGTCGCTGGTCGGGCCTCGGCGCGAGGATCTACGGCATCTCGGTGGACTCTCCGTTCGTGACCGATCGCTTCCGCCAGGCCGAACGAATTCCGTTCCCGATCCTGAGCGACTTCAACAAGGAAGTCTCGGCGAAGTACGGCGTGCTGCTGCCGGAGCTGAACGGGCTGCGCGGCGTGTCGGCCCGCGCCGCGTTCGTGATCGATCGCCAGGGCATCGTTCGCTACGCGAAGATCAACGACTCGCCGAAGGAGCAGGTCGACTTCGGCGCCATCGAAAGGGCGGTGAAGGAATGCTGAGCCGAACGAATGCTCGTGCGGCCATCGGAATCGTGAGTGCGGCGCTCGCCTGCGCGGCGACGATCGGTTGCGAATCAGACCCGCCGAGACCGGCCGGCAGCGCGGACGTGCGCCTGGATCAGGGCAAGCGCAGCGCGACGGTGGCCATGACCGGCATGCTGCGCGTCGAGCTGGAGGGGAATGAGGGAACGGGATACGGGTGGCGCCTCGGGGCGATCGACTCGGCGAGGCTCGAGAAAGTCGGTGAGCCGACGGTCACGCCGCTTGATCCCGGTCTTCGCGGCGGGCGCACGATCACGAGTTTCGAGTTTCGGCCGCTCGTCCCGGGATCGACGCAGCTCGTGTTCGAACTGGTGAGGCCGTGGCTGACGGACGAGCCGCCCGCTCGTCGGGCGGAGGTCGAAGTGACGATCAAGGGAGGTGGGGCGTGATTCGACGAAGGGGCGCGGCGGCGGCAACCGGGGTCGTGTCGGCGGCGGCGGTCCTGTCGGCAGCGGCGGTCGTGACGGCGATGCTCGCGGCGGCGCCCGCCGAGCCGCCTCCGTCCGACAAGCCGACGAAGGAATCGAAGTCGGCGCAGAAGGATGAGTGGCGAACGCTCTTCGACGGATCGACGCTGAAGGGATGGAAGGTCTTCACTCCCGGCGCGAAGGAGGGCGAGACGACCTTCAGCGGGGCGGGTGGCGTGCTTTCGTGCACCGGCTCGCCGGCCGGCTACATCGCCACGGAGGAGAAGTTCGACAATTTCGAGCTCGAGCTCGAGTGGCGCTTCGACCCGGAGAAGGGCGCGGGCAACTCGGGTGTGCTGCTGAGGGTGGCCGACGACGACAAGGTGTGGCCGCGTTCGATCGAAGCGCAGCTTCACTCGGGCAACGCCGGCGACATCTGGAACATCGGCGAGGTGCCCATGAAGGCGGAGGCATCGCGAACGGAGGGTCGTCGCACGAAGAAGGCCGCCGAGAGCAGCGAGAAACCGATTGGCGAGTGGAACAAGTACCGCATTCGACTCGACGGTGGTTCGTTGGAGCTCTGGGTGAACGGCGTGCTCCAGAACAAGGCCGAGCAATGCGAAGCGAGCAAGGGGCGGATCGCGCTGCAGTCGGAGGGCGCGTTCATCCAGTTCCGCAACGTGCGCCTGAAGCCGTTGAAGGGGACGGGCGGGTGAGGCTCGGCGCTGCGAGTGCGGCGACGACGGCGGCTCCGGCGACGCCGAGGTCGCTCGTCGTGGCGCGGCGCTGCGGTTCGTTCGCGGCCATCTCGCTTGCATGCGCACTCGTGGCGTGCGGACCGAAGACACGGGCGCTCGAGGATGGATCGAAGGCGCCGGACTCTCCGCGCGTTCCCAGCAGTGCCGTGTTCGAGCCGAAGATAGGCGACTTCACCACGGTCGAGGTGTTCGATGTGGCGCCCGACCGAATGGCGGCGTGCGCCACCGAACTCGTGAGCGGCACGCTGCCGGTGATCCGCGAGCGCGGCGGCGTGCGGGACGTGTGGCTCATGCGCGACGAGACGAACGCGCGATTCTTCCTCGTGTCGGTGTGGCAGCAGCAGCTCTCGTTCCAGCAGTGGCAGATGAGCGAGCAGCGGATCGCCTCGTATCAGAAGCTCGGTCCGTTCCTCGTGGCGCAGCCGGTGACGCAGCCGGTGGCGCTCATCGGCATCGTGGCGCCGCGCAGGCCGTGAGCGACGCGCTGGTTGTGTGCGACGCGCTGGCCGTGTGCGACGCGCTCGGCGTGAGCGACGCGCTCGCGCGGCGCGTCGCCGAATGTCCCGCGCGTGCTATGCTGCCGCTTCCTGTGCGGGCGTAGCTCAGTGGTAGAGCGTCAGCCTTCCAAGCTGAATGTCGAGGGTTCGAGCCCCTTCGCCCGCTTCGCTCGGTGCGTGCAAGCCTCGGAAGGCTCGCACGCACCGTCGCTCAGCGTGCGTGCGTGACGGCGACCGGGGAAGACGGAGTCAATTTCGGAGCTTGCGCCGTCC
>VGXK01000339.1 GCA_016873355.1 Phycisphaerae bacterium
CGCGCGGGACGCAGGCGCCGCGGGTGCGTTCGTCGCGAAATCGTTCGTGGAGAAGCCGGACCGCGCGCGGGCCGAGCAATTCCTGGCAAGCGGCAGGCACTCGTGGAACAGCGGCATGTTCGTCTTCCACGCGGAAACGCTGCTGCGAGCGATCGAGTGGTTCCGCCCGGAATCTGCGAAGGGTCTGCGTGAGATCGCGGCGGCGTGGAAGTCGTCGAGCCAGGCGGCGACGATCGCTCGCGTCTACCCCGCGCTGCCGAAGACGAGCATCGACGTCGGCGTGATGGAGCCGGCGTCGCGTGATCCGCGACTCTCGATCGCGGTGGTTCCCATGAGCGTGCGCTGGAGCGACGTGGGAAGCTGGGCGACGCTCGCCGAGACGCTCGCGGCCGACGACGCGGGCAATCGCACGACCGGCGCTCGGGCGCTGCACCTCGATTCGCGCCGCGTGACCGTCGTCGGCGACGATCCGTCGCATCTCGTGGCCACGATCGGATGCGAGGATCTCGTGATCGTGCGCACGAAGGACGCCACGCTCGTCTGCCGCGCCGCCGACGCCGAGCGCGTCAAGGAACTGGCGCAGCGGGTGCCGCCCCCGCTTCGATAGGAGCGAACCGATCGATGAGTTCCCGCGACGCGCCCGATCGTCCATGCTACGAGCCCGCGTGGCGGCGACCGATCGCCGGCGGATTCCGGCGCAGCGCCGACTTCGCGGTGCGCTGGTGCGTGCGGCGAGGAGTTCATCCGAACACCGTCTCGTGGATGTCGCTCGTGTCGGCGAGCGCAGCGGGCGCGTGCTTTCTCGGCGCGCGGCAATGGCCGCTGCTGCTCCTGCTGGCGCCGCTCTTCTGCTGGCTTCGACTCTGGTTCAACATGCTCGACGGCATGGTGGCGCTGGCGTCGAAGAAGGCGAGCCGCACCGGCGAGATCGTCAACGAGCTTCCCGACCGCATCTCCGACGTGGTGATCCTGGTCAGCGCCGGATACAGCGGCTGGTGCGATCCGGCCGGCGGCTACTGGGCCGCGATCTTCGCGCTGCTCACCGCGTACGTGGGCACGCTCGGCCAGGCGATCGGCGTGCAGCGCGAGTTCCGCGGAGTCATGAGCAAGCCGTGGCGCATGGTGGCGATCGGCGCCGGCGCATGGCTGGCGCTGCTCGTGGCCGTGGTCGATGGCGCGCCGGCGGGAGCGATCTCGCTGCTGCGCGGCGACTCGTTCACGGTCTCGCGATTCGGCGGGCTCACGATCCTCGACTGGACGATGATCGTCATCGTCGCCGGATGCGTGCAGACCGTGATCGTGCGGCTCGCGCGCATCGTGCGGGCCGTTCGCGCGAAGGATTGACGCGACCATGACGCCGTCCGAGGCACTCGCGAGTCCCGTCTTCCGTGCGTACGCGGCGATCGGGCTGGGCGTTCTCGTCGCCGCCGGCGCCGTGATCTTCGCGCTCGGCCGGTTCACGAAGAAGGATCTGCATCACGCGCGGCAGAGCTATCTGGCATGGGTGATCATGACGCCGCTCGCGTTCGGCGCGATCTTCCTGGGGCGAGGCGCCACGATCACGCTCTTCACCACGCTCGCGGTGTTCGGGTTCAAGGAGTTTGCTCGGGCCACCGGGCTCTACCGCGACTGGCCCATGACGCTCGTCGTCTACCTCGCGATCATCGGCGTGGGCGTGACGTCGCTCGTGCATGATCCGGCGAGCGGCGCGCCCGGGTGGTACGGACTCTTCATGGCGATGCCGGTCTACGGAATCGCCGCGATCATGCTCGTGCCGATCGTTCGCAATCGCGCACAGGGCCAGCTCCAGGCGCTGTCGCTCGCGATCCTCGGCTTCACCTACTTCGGCTGGATGTTCGGTCATCTCGCATACCTGGCGAATTCGGCGCAGGCGTACGCGTATCTGCTCTTCCTCCTCTTCTCGGTGGAGCTCGCCGACGTGGCCGCGTACGCGGTCGGTCGTTCGATCGGCCGCCATCGAATGCGAAGCGTGATCAGTCCCGGCAAGACCTGGGAGGGTTCGGCCGGCGCGCTCGCGGCGGCGATGCTCTTCTCCCTTGCGATGTGGTGGACGATGCCGCACTTCAGCGCGTGGATGATCGTGCTCGTCGGCGCGATCGTGGGAATCGGCGGGCAGGTCGGCGATCTCGCGGTGAGCGTCGTGAAGCGGGACGTGGGCGTGAAGGACATGGGTCGGCTGCTTCCCGGGCACGGCGGAATCCTCGATCGCATCGACAGCCTCATCTACACGGCGCCGCTCTTCCTCCATCTCGTGCGCTATGTGCACGACCTGCGCTGAAGGGGACTTCCGCGGAGCCGCCACGACCGCTCGACGCAACGACTCGATCACGCCTCGACGAATCGACGCTCCGAGACCTCCATGGATCCGTGGCATTACGACACCGCCGCCGACCTCGATCGAACGCCGATCGAGCGGCTGCGCAACTTTCCGCGCGAGCCTGACATGCTCGTGTACCTGCTGCGAATCGCCGCGGCGATCGGCGCGCGGACATGGCTGCGGGTGTTCCACCGGCTTCGCATCGAGGGTCGCGAGCATCTGCCCAGGAGCGGCTCGTTCGTGCTGGTCGCGAATCACTCGAGCCATCTCGACGCGCTCTGCCTGCTCGCGGCGCTGCCGCTGTCGCGCATCCATCACGCGTTTCCGGCGGCGGCGCGCGACTACTTCTTCGTGAACACGCCGCGCATGGTGCTGGCGAGCATCGGCACGAACGCGATGCCGTTCGAGCGCACCAGGTCCCCGTCGAGCAGTCTCTCGCTCTGTCGCCAGGTGCTCGATCACGACGGCGCGTGCCTCATTCTCTTTCCCGAGGGCTCGCGTTCGCGAGACGGATCGATGGCGCCGTTCCGTCCCGGAATCGGTCTCATCGTGGCCGGGACCGACACGCCGGTGATGCCGTGCCGGCTCGACGGCGCGTTCGAGGCGTGGCCGCGCGGACGACGCTGGCCGCGGCCGCGCGCGGTGACGCTGCGGATCGGCGCGGCGCGACGCTACGCTGAGCTTCCGCGAGGGAAGCAATCCGCCGAGCGGATCGCCGCCGAGCTCGAAGCGGCGGTGCGGCGACTCGGCGAACCGTGATCATCGCACTCGAAAGGGGCGCGGCCTGAATCGCCACGACACGCGGACCGACGAGCACGGTGATC
>VGXK01000340.1 GCA_016873355.1 Phycisphaerae bacterium
TTCGCGCCGGCGCCGCTTCCCGCGCCCGCCGGTCTCGCCGCCTTCGTGTCGATCACCGCCACGACCGCGCCGACCTTCTGGGTGGAACCGCCCTTCACCGACGGCTTGAACGATCCCGCCGCCGGCGCGAGCAGCTCGAGCGTGGCCTTGTCCGATTCGATCTCGCAGAGCAGATCGTCCTTCTCAACCCACTCGCCGTCCTGCCGCGCCCAGTTGCCGAGCGTGACCTCGGAGATCGACTCGCCGGGACTGGGAATGACGACATCGGTCATGGTGCACCCTCGAATCGCTTCGCGCGGAACGCCGCGCCGCGCGATGCCCGGCGCCGTCGACGCCGCCGCGCGATGTGCGGCATCATGACTTCCCCGCGGCCGCTTCGCGACTCGACGCGGCTCGACCGTCGCCGGACTTCGCCTTCGCGGGCGCGTCCGATGCCGCCTTCGCCGGTGCGTCCGGCGTCGTCGTCGGCCCCGCCGCGCCGCCGGGCGTCGCGCCCGCCGGGGCGCTCGCCTTGGAATCGGCCGTGCCGCCCGATTTCGCCTCGGCACCGACCGCTTCGGCGACGATCTTCTCCTGCTGCTGGGCGTGCATCTTGGAGCTTCCCACCGCCGGAGACGCCGCGTCGCCTCGGCCGACGTAGCGCAGATCGCGCCCGAATCGATCGAGGAAACGATTCCGCACGAACGTCCAGGCGCCCATGTTCCTCGGCTCCTCCTGGACCCACAGAAGTTCCGCCTTCGGGAAGCGATCGAGCTCCGCCGAGACGAGATCCTCCGGGAACGGATAGAGCTGCTCGAAGCACGCCAGCGCCACCTGCGACGACGCGCTCGCCTTCCGGCGGTCGCGCAGCTCGTGCACGATCTTGCCCGAGCAGAAGATGAGGCGATTCACCTTCGACGGCTCGACCGACTCGTCGACGATCAGCCGACGGAACGACCCGGAGGTGAATTCGGCGACGGGACTCGACGCCCACGCGTGACGCAACAGGCTCTTGGGCGTCATCACGACGAGCGGCTTCCGGAAATTGCGCTTCATCTGGCGGCGCAGCACATGGAAGAACTGCGCCGAGGTGCTCGGATAGACCACCTGCATGTTGCCCGCGGCGCAGAGCTGGAGGTAGCGCTCGAGCCGCGCCGAGCTGTGCTCCGGCCCCTGTCCCTCGTATCCGTGCGGAAGGAAGAGCGTCAGGCCGCTGTGGCGCGCCCACTTCGCCTCGGCGCTCGCCAGGAACTGGTCGATGATGACCTGCGCTCCGTTCGCGAAGTCGCCGAACTGCGCCTCCCAGATGATGAGCATCCGCGGATCGGCCACCGAGTATCCGAACTCGAATCCCACGCAGGCCGCCTCCGTGAGCGGACTGTTGTGCACGCAGAACTTCGCCTGATCGGGCGAGAGCGTGTTGAGCGGCACGTGCTGAGCGCCCGTCTTCTGGCAGTTCACCACGGCGTGCCGATGGCTGAAGGTGCCGCGCTCCACGTCCTGTCCGGTGACTCGAACCGCGATGCCTTCGAGCAGCAGGGAGCCGAAGGCAAGCGCTTCGGCGAGCCCCCAGTCGACGCCCGCTCCGCCGCCGAGCTCGACCCGCGTGCGCAGGAGCTTCGACACCGTCTTGTGCGGCTCGATGTGGTCGGGCACTTCGCCGATCGCCGCGGCGATGCGCTGGAGCGTCGACTTCGGCACCGCCGTGTCGACCGCGATCTCGCGGTACTCCGCCACCATGCCCGACCATTGCGACTGGAAGGGCGTGGGGCTCGGATCGACGGGCTGCGACTTCGTGCGCGTCTGCGCCTCGTCCATCTCCTTCTGGAAGTCGGCGTACATGCCGTCGAAGTCGGAATCCGTGATCACGCCCTCCTGCTGGAGCTGCGCGCGGTACTTCTGCACCACCGGCACCTGGCGACGCACCGCCTGGTACATGACCGGCTGCGTGAACGACGGCTCGTCCGTCTCGTTGTGGCCGTTCTTGCGATAGCACCACATGTCGATCACGACGTCGGTGCGGAAGGTCTGCCGGTACTCGAGCGCCAGCCGCGCCACCCACGCGCACGACTCCGCGTCGTCGCCGTTCACGTGGAAGATCGGCGCGTTCGCCATCTTGGCGATCTCGGTGCAGTAGCGACCGGTGTAGAGATCCTTCTGATCGGTGGTGAATCCCACCTGGTTGTTGATGACCACATGCACGGTGCCGCCGACCGTGTAGCCCTCGAGCCCCGCCATGTTGAAGCACTCGGCGACCACGCCCTGGCCGGGGAACGCGGCGTCGCCGTGGAGGATGACGGGCACCACCTGCGAGCGGCCCTCCGTGTCGCCGAGCAGGCGCTGCTTGGCGCGGCAGCGACCCTGCACCACGCTCGTGGCGAACTCGAGATGGCTCGGATTCGCGGCGAGCGTCAGGTGGATCTTCTGGCCCCCGAGCGTGAGGTGATCGCTCGAGTAGCCCTGGTGGTACTTCACGTCGCCGCCGCCCTCGACGAAGTCCTCGATCCACGCCTCGTCGAACTCGGTGAAGATCTGATCGAAGCGCTTGTGCAGGATGTTCGCAAGCACGTTGAGCCGTCCGCGATGCGCCATGCCGAGCGCGAACTCGCGGATGCCGAGCGCGGGGCCGAGCTCGAGGATCTGATCGAGGATGACGATGAGGCTCTCGCCGCCCTCGAGCCCGAAGCGCTTCTTCCCGATGTAGCGCTTGTCGAGGAAGCTCTCGAACGCGTCCGCCGCGACGAGCCGCTTCAGGATGTGCCGCTTCTGATCGGGCGTCCACGAGGGGCGATTGCGGACCGCTTCCATGCGCTTCCCGAGCCAGCGCCGACGATCCCGATCCTGCACGTGCATGAACTCGACGCCGATGTGGCGGCAGAAGGTCTGCTCGAGCAGGCTCGCGATCTCGGCGAGCGGCGCCGGATTCTCCAGCGGCAGGCTTCCCGGATCGAACTCGCGATGGAGATCGCCGTCGGAGAGGCCGAAGCTCTCGAGCGTGAGCTGTTCCGGGAAGGGGCGCTCCGACCCGAGCGGATCGAGCTCCGCGGCAAGATGCCCGAGATCACGGTAGTTGTAGATGAGCGAGTCGACCTTGCTCTGTGAGCTGCGTCCCGGGGCGGCGTCGGCGACGGGCTCCGGCGCCGGCGCGGCGCCGGCAGAGGCGCCGGTGGCGCCGTCG
>VGXK01000341.1 GCA_016873355.1 Phycisphaerae bacterium
GTACTTGTCGCCGAGCGTCGCCACGGTCCGCAGCAGGTCGAGCGCGAAGGGAGATCGCTCATCGACCTCGTACCAGAGCCGCTCGAGATCCCGAAGCTGCTCGGCGTTCACGTCGCGCTCGAACCGGTTCCGCAGCGCCGGCGGCGGCTCCGCGGAGCCGGCACGCTCGCGGAACTGCTTCCGCGCCGACTCGCGCACCGAGCGCGTCTCGTAGGTCTCGAGCAGGCGGCGCTTGCGCTCTTCCAATCGCGCGATCAGCGATTCGAGGCTCGGGCCAAGGCCGCGGATCTGCGACGGATCGATCCGGACCGCGCGAGCGAGCTCCTCCGGCGTGAGCCGGCGCATCGAACCGTGCATGAGCATGTGCTCGAACGCGGCGCTGGCGAGGTCGGGCGGCGCCGTTCGCGGCGACGGAAAGTTCTTCGGGTCGTAGCCGAGGTAGGCGTGCACCACGCCGCCGAGCGAGTTCGACGCGAGCCCGCCGCCCTGCGCGTTCGCCGGGCGCCCGCCGTCGGAACCGGGATCGTGCGCTCGCGCGCCGCTCATCAGGTCACCTCGTAGACGATGCGGCCGTGCGTCTCCGAGCGCGAGATGCGATCGGTGGCGTGCAGTCCCGCCAGCACGAACTCGACGCAGCTCGCGCGCACGGCGGGATCGGCGGCGGAGTTGACTTCGAACGCCTTCTCCCACGCCGGCGGCACCCGCTTCAACCGCTCCGCGTAGTGCGACGACGGCAGCATGTCGCCGACCTCCACGCGCACGCCCTTGGCGAAGATGTCGGCGATCGCGTCGAGCCCGTGCTCGTCGCAGTACTCCTTGAAGACCACCGAGATCGCTTCCGCCACGATCGCGTCGACCACCTGACGCTCGCTCATCTGGTGCGTGCCCATGAGATCGAGCTCGAGCTTGCCGAGCGCCGACGCGTGCACGTGGGCGAGATCGCTCACGCGCGGCACCGCGGGACGCTCGCCGAGCTGAATGCCGCGCCGGCGCGCGTTCGACACCATGGTGCGCCAGTTCGCGGCGCTGAATCGCGCGCTGACGCCGCTCTGCTGATCGATCGCGCGGCTGCGTCGCGCCACCGCGCTGATCTCCTCCACGATCTCCTCCATGAACGGCGGCACCACCACCGGATACTCGCCGTCGAGATCGATGCCCGCCTCCTGACGCGTGATGCGAATGCCGGCGGCGCGCTCGGTGGGGTAGTGCGTGGCGATCGTCGAGCCGATTCGGTCCTTGAGCTGCGGAATCACCTTGCCGGAGCGGTTGTACGTGGCGGGATTCGCGCTGAAGAGCACGAGCAGATCGAGATCGAAGCGCACCGGCACGCCGCGGATCTGCACGTCGCGCTCCTCGAGAACGTTGAAGAGTCCTACCTGCACGGAGTCGTCGAGGTCGGGAAGCTCGTTCATGGCGAAGATTCCGCGATGCATGCGCGGGATCAGTCCGAAGTGCAGCGATTCCTCGGCGCCGATCGAGCGCCCCGCCACGAGCTTCGCCGGATCGATCTCGCCGATCACATCCGCGAATCGGGTCCCGGGCGCCAGTCGCTCCGCGTAGCGCTCGCGCCGATGCCACCACGAGATCGGCACGCGCTCCGGCGGCGTCTCGGCGACGAGCCGACGCCCCGCCGTCGTGATCGGCCGCGTCGGATCCTCGTGCACCGGGCACTCCGGAAGATCGAGGAAGGGAATCCATTCGTCGAGAAAGCGGGGGAGCAGTCGCATGAGGCGGCTCTTGCCCTGACCCTTCTCGCCGAGGAAGAGCATGTCGTGGCCGGCCAGGATCGCGTTCGCGATCTCCGGCAGCACGCGATCCTGGTAGCCGACGATGCCGGGGAAGAGCTCCTCGCCCGCCGCCAGCGCCCGCACGAAGTTGTCGCGAAGCTCGTCCTTCACGCGACGCGGGCGCCAGCCGCTCGCGCGAAGTTCGGCGAGCGTGCGGATCGTCGGGGGCGAGGACATGCGAAGCTCTCTTGTAGCCACGTCACGGCGCCCGGTCCAGCGCCGTGAGCAACTTGACGCGCGGCGCGAGTGCGGAAGCGGTACGCCGCCGACCGGACGATCATCGCGGCGGGCGCGCCGCCGCAGTCATCGCGGCGGATGCGCCGGCGGCATCGGCGCCGCGCCGCCGCCGTTGCGGGCACGCGCTCCGGAGCCCGCGCCTCCCGCGGGTCGCGTTCCGAATCGCCGCAGGCGTCGTCGTTCCGTGCCGAAGACGCTCGGCGCAAGCCATCCCTTGCGATGGAAGTAGAAGAGCAGCCCGCCGGCGCACGCGAGCATGAGCAGCACGGTCAGCGGATATCCCCACCGCCATTCGAGCTCCGGCATGATCCGGAAGTTCATGCCGTAGACGCCGGCGATCCACGAGAGCGGCAGGAAGATCGTGGCGATCACGGTGAGGAACTTGTTCACCTCGCCGAGCCGCGCGCTCACGGCGCTCAGATGGATCTCGACGAGATCGCTCGCCATCGATCGATCGGTCTCCACGATGTCCATGAGACGCACCACGTGGTCGTGCGCGTCGCGCACGTAGAGACGCAGTTCGGAGGAGAAGACCGCGTCGAGCGTCATCATCGAGGTGAGCGCGTCGCGCATGGGCCAGATGGCGCGGCGCAGGCGCGTGAGCTCCCGCTTCACGCTGCGAAGCGTCGCGATGTGCTCGTGCCGAGGCGATTCGAGCACCTCGCGCTCGAGATCGTCGAGGCGGTTTCCGATCTGCTCCACGACGGGGAAGTAGCCGTCGATCACCGCGTCGACGAGTGCGTACGCCAGGTACGGCGCCGGACTCGTCCGCACGCGCCCGCGTCCGTGCCGGATGCGGTCGCGGATGATGCCCAGGCAGTCGCCGCGCGGCGCATCCTGAAAGGTGACCACCCAGTTCGAGCCGACGAAGATCGAAAGCTGCTCCGTGGCGAACGAATCGCTCGCCGAGTGCGGCATCGGCGCCACGATGAAGGTCATCTCGCCGTAGGGCTCCACCTTCGCTCGCTGCGAGGTGTCGGCCACGTCCTCCATGGCGAGCGGATGGAACTTGAACACCTCGCCGACGCGACGCAGCAGATCGGCGTCGCCGAGTCCCTCGACGTCGATCCAGACCACGGTCCAACGCGAGAGCAACGGCGGAATCTCCGACGG
>VGXK01000342.1 GCA_016873355.1 Phycisphaerae bacterium
TGGGAGGCGCGGTGGATCACGGGTCCGCCCCGGTGCAGCCGCACCGCGAGCGGCGGCAGCAGCAGGACGATCGCCAGCAGCGACATCGCGAGCACGGGCGCCGCCCGCCACCATCGATCGAGCGCGGGTCCGCGCGGCCAGCGCCAGAGTCCGGCGACTCGCAGCAGATGCAGCGCCGCCAGGCACGGCAGCGCCAGCACTGCGCGAAGGATCAGCATCTGCCCGAACTGATTGCCGTTCTTGAAGGCGCGCAGCATCGGCACCGGCTCGCCTCCGCCCAGCGCCCCGCACTCGATGAGCGTGGCGTCGCCTCCCGCGATCGTCGGCGTCGGTTCGCCGTGCAGCCCCACCACGACCGTCTGGATCGAGTGCCGAAGGTGCTCGAGATCGTCGTTGCTCCACTTCGGCATTCCCCACATGAAGAGCTTGACGGCCCTCGCGTCGCCGCCGGCGTGCCGCGTGTCGAGCACGACCTGCACCAGGAGTCCGAGCAGCAGCAATCCCGCTCCGATGCCGCTCCAGGCGCCGGGTTTCAGGCGCGAGAACATCCATCCCGCGATGGCCCACACCGCCGCCGCGGCGCCGAAGACGAGGTACCCACGCGCCGTCGCCGTGGGGCTGTAGACGATCAACGCCGCGATCGGCAGCGCGATCGCAAGGAACTGAAGCAGCATCGCGCCGCCTTCCGGCGCGCTCGGTTCGTCGCGTCCAGGCTTGCGCATTCCGCCGAGCAGCAGCGCGAGCGTGCCCCCCAGGAGGAGCGGTACGGCCGGCAGGAACGAGACGAGCGTGTCGAGCAGCCGATCGACGATGACTCCGGGAAGGGCGCCCTCGCGAAGCATCGCAGACCATTCGCGCATCGCGTTGTCGAAGAGCTGCCGCTCCACCGCGTAATAGTCGTAGTTCCCGAGGGCGAGCAGGTTGAGCAGCGGCGGCCAGAGTCGCTGCACGAACACGCCGATCGCGGCGGCGAGCGCCACATGCCACCAGCGATTTCGCCGGATCGCCAGCAGCACGTACGCCGCGGTGAAGAACAGTCCCGAGTTGTAGGCGAGGCTGGCCAGCACGAGCACGGCGCCGATGGCCGCGTGGATCTCGGCGGGCTGTCGCACCGCCCACACGCGGCTGCGCAGGAGCACGAGCAGCGCCAGCGAGCTCGTGGAGAAACTCAGCAGGTGCGCCGAGTAGTCGCCGATGTGGAACCACCACCCCGGCCCGACGCACGCGAGCAATCCCGCCACCACGCCCGCGCTCGGCCGCCGCGCCAGTTCGGCGCCGATGCGCACCGCCGCCCATGCGCCGAGCGCCCACGCGAGCAGGTTCACCACGAGCGCCGCGTTCCATGGACCGAGCGCCCACGCGGCGATGCTCACCAGGAACGGATACAGCGGTCGATTCGCGTACATGTCCGCGGCGATGATCGCGCCGTGAAACATGGCCAGGTGATCCCAGGTCTGGCTGTTCTCCGCGTGCGTCGGCGCGCCGTCGACGATCTGCGCGTAACCGACGAGCGAGTTGCGGTGATCGGAGTAGCCCGCCGTCGGCACCGTGCTCAGCAGGTACGGATCCCGGTCGCTTCCCGCCGAGATCACCGCCGTCACGGCGCACGCGATCCATGCCGCGACGAGCAGCGCCCACGCCGCGCGCGGCAGCGGCACGGCGGGCCACGATGCGATCGTCGACGCCGTCTGCGACGGGGAAACCCATCGATCGCCCCATCGGCGAAGGGAGGGTCGAACGCCGGGACTCGCGAGCGCGATCGCCAGTCCGGCGAGCGACAACAAGATCGACACGAGCACGATCGAGCGCGACATGACGAGCGGCGTGCGGACCGAGTAGGTTCGCCCGTTCGATCTCGGATCCGAGTTGTCGGAGGTGCTGAAGCGGACGTCGCGCCCCCAATGGGAGAAGCGGCCGGAGCCGAGCGTGCGGATCTCGGAGTGCACGCTTCGCGACGGACCGAGCTCGCGGTCGTCCTCGAAGAGGCGGAGCCCGCTCAGCGTGTTGCTGCCGTGATCGGTGGGGAACTCGTAGATCGCGGAGAAGGGGAAGGAGAGCGCCGAGCGGATGCGCACCGGCGCGACCCACTCCGCGCCTTCGTCGTTGCGAAACTCCGTGTGGTCGAGGTCGAAGCGAACTTCGTCGTTCCCGGGCGCGAGCGCCGCCACCGCGATCCACGGCGCCGCGAGGAGCAGCACGCCCACGATCAACGGCGCGCTGACGAGGGATGGGCCGGTTCGTGCCACGATGGTCGCGCGCCCGGCCGGTACGATACCGCGGCCGATGCTCGACGGGCGCCGCCTGCATCCCAACGCCGATCGTTCGGCGATGCGCGGCGCGGGAGGAACGGCGCAACCGCTGTTCGTTTCACTCGTCGCGTGCCTGTGGATCGCGGCGCTGGCGCTCTTCGCCTGGTGCGTGGTGTTGGAGCATGGGGCTGTACGACGAATCGAGTTCACGCTCGTCACCGAAACGATCCGCCCCGAGCTGGGTCGGGCGTACCTCGTGGATCTGCGGCCGGAACTGCCGCCGTGGCTCGGCTGTCGCGGCGACACGCTCTCGACGGGCAGCAGCAGCGACCTCGAGCTTCGCGAGGACGGCGTGCCGCTCGGGCCGGCGTGCGCGGCACACCAGTCGATCCGCGATGACGCCGGCGGCCGCTTCTCGCATTGGCATCAGCACCTGATCTTCAGCGCGAGCGACGGCAGCGATCCGCGCACGAACGGGCGCGTGTACACGGTGTCCGCCACGCCGCGCGCGGCGGCGTGGATCGAGACGACGGCGGCGCTGCTGGCGCTGGCGGCGACGCTGCTCGGAGTGATCGTGTGGGGTTCGCCGAGCGGTCGAATGATGCGCCTCCTGCCGCTCGGCGCGTTCGTGCTTACGGCGGTTTTGCTGCTCGTGCTCTGGAACGCGACCATTCGAACGGTCGCGCCGTCGTTCGCGGGCGTGCAGGCGGACTCGAGCTCGTACCTGGACGCGTCGACGATCCGCACGATCGGCTACCCGCTCATCCTGCGCGCGATCACGGCGGTGGCGGGGGACCTGCGGCCGCTCGTCACCGTTCAGGTGAACGCGCTGATTCTTTCGTACATCCTGTTGTCGGCGTCCGTCGCGGTGGTGCTCGGGCG
>VGXK01000343.1 GCA_016873355.1 Phycisphaerae bacterium
CGCCACGACGAGGCCGACGAGCGACGGCAACCAGCCGCCGTTGTCGGCGACGAGCCGCTCCAGTCCGTCGAGTCCCGAACCGCTCGCCGCCACGCCGGCGTTCCAGGCTCTCGCGAGTTCGTAGATCGTCGCGCCGCCCAGCGTGGGCAGTGCCAGCAGGAAGCTGTACTCGGCGGCACGGCGCGGCCCGAGTCCGACGAGCATGCCGGCCAGGATCGTGACCATGCTGCGGCTCGTTCCGGGCCACATCGCCAGCACCTGCACGAAGCCGATGATCAGGGCGCCGGCGGCCGAAAGCTCGAACGGACCATCCGGCGCGGCGTCGCCCGGATCGGAGCTTCCTTGCTGCCGGCGCCGCTGCCAGCGACCGATCGCAAGCAGCAGCACGCCGCCGGCAGCCAGCGCCGCCACCACCGGCCATGGATGGAAGAGATGCCGCTTGATCCACGGCGCAAGCAGCACCCCGATGACCGCCGCCGGCAGGAAGCTCAGCACCAGATTGCGGAGAAGCAGCACTCCCTCGCGCGCCTCCGGGGCCAGTCGCGCTCCATCCCGCAGCGTCGCGACGAGGCCTGCCGCCATCTGGCGGATCCGCCCCCGGTAGAGGCCGGCGACCGCCAGGATCGCCCCTCCCTGGATGACGATGCTGAAGCTGTCGATCGCCTCCTTCACGGCCGCGAGCTGCTCCCCGGGACCTCCGATCCCGAGCAGTCGGGCGGTGAGGATCAGATGGCCTGTGGAGCTGACCGGCAGGTACTCCGTCACTCCCTCCACAAGTCCGAGGATGGCGGCGTCGAGAAGAGTCACGGAGTGCTGAAGGAGCCTCAACGGCCCGTCGCAGATGGAGTTCGGCCGAGCGCCGGCAATGCCAGATCGGCTCGCGATCGTGGCTCGCCGGAACTTCGGCTCCGGTTCTGCCGGGGCCCCAGCCGTGCCGGTAAGCCCCCGCGGGGCGGTTCTGCGGTCACTTGCCCCGATTCGGGACCGGAAACTTCGACAGTTTGCGTTTGTAAAGAACCGCGCCCGAGGCACATTTCCGACAGGTTTTCGCCAGGGGGGTCGGCGGTGCAGTTCCTGGTGACCGCAACCGATAACGGAGAAAGGATCTCTCCATGACCGACCAGGAGCCAGGCAAACGCCGTAGGGCGCGGACCTCCGAGAAGGTCACGATGAATCGACGGGACGCAAGCCGAGTCGCAGTCAAGCCCGCCTACAGCAGCGTGGCCGTGACCAGTTCCGGTCTGCTCGAGCCGCTCACCGGGCATGTCTACGACATCAGCGAGAAGGGACTTCGATTCGAAGTCGACCGCGCGCTGCCGGTGGGATCGGCGGTCGAGCTCGAGCTGCTCGTGCCGCCCGAGGAGTCGATTCGCGTGACCGCCCGCGTCGTTCGCGTCTTCGACGAAGCGGACGATCCCGGCCCGCGTCGCATGGGAGCGGAGTTCACCGGATTCGGCTCGCCGGACGACGCGGTGCGGCTCGCCGGCCTTCTCGACTCGTATCAGATCATCACGCGCGCCGCGTGAGCCCTCGCTCGCGTCGGCGCCACGACAACCTCGCGGCTCGATCGGGCGGGCCGCCCCGCGCAGGCTCCAGACCGCTTCATCGTGAAGCGCTCTGGAGCGGGCGCGCCGAACCTCCGGGTCCGCGCCTCCCGATGGGCGCGGCCACGGTCGCCGCGCATGGACAGCAGCATTCGCGCCGACGCCGAACAGGCGATCGGCCACACCTTCCGGGATCCGCATCTTCTCGAGCGCGCGCTCACGCACGCGAGTCTTGCCGACCGCCGCGTGACGAGCAACGAGCGCCTGGAGTTCCTGGGCGACGCGATCCTGGGCATGATCGTCTGCGATCACCTCTTCGAGACCTTCCCCGAGTTCCTCGAGGGCGAGCTCACGAAGATCAAGAGCCACGTGGTGAGCCGTCGCTCCTGCGCGGAGGCGGCGGTGTCGATCGGACTCGATCGGCTGCTGCTGCTCGGCAAGGGAATGTCGCGCCGCCATGCGCTGCCGGAGTCGGTGGCGGCCGCCGTCTTCGAATCGATCGTGGCGGCGGTCTACCTCGACGCCGGGTGGGAGCCGACGCGTCGATTCGTGCTCGCGCACATGTCCCCGCGCGTGGAGCAGGCGGCGCGGCTCGGGCATCAATACAACTTCAAGAGCGCGCTCCAGCAGGCGCTGCTTCAGCAGCAGAAGCCGTCGGCGATCTACGCGATCCTCGACGAGAAGGGGCCGGATCACGCGAAGTGCTTCGAGATCGCCGTGCAGTGCGGCGAGCTTCGATTCCCGGCGCGGTGGGGCACCTCGAAGAAGGAGGCGGAGCAGCTCGCCGCGCTCGAGGCGCTCCGCGCGCTCGGCATGATGCGTGAGACGCCGGAAGGGGAGCCGCTCATCTCGTGGCCCGAAACGGACGGCAATTCGACGCGTCAATCGCGCGATCGAGGCGCCGCCCAGAGCGACTCCAAGGCCCGCACCGAGCGCTCGAAGTCCAAGTCCGACGTGTCGAGCTCGGAATCGGCGAGCGATCGATAGGCGCCGAGCCGCTCGGCCGCCAGATGGTCGATCTCCTCGCGCGGCGAGAGCGTCGTGAGCGCCGGGCGATCGACGCCGCTCCGCGTCATGCGCTCGAGCAGCACTTCCACGCGAGCATTGAGCAGGATGATCCGCGCGGCGCCTCGCGTCGACGCGGCGTCGAGCCGTTCGCGTGCGCCGGGCGCGGTGGGCGTGCCGCCTCCGAGCGCAATGACGGTCGGCGGCGCGCGTTCCGTGCGCGGCGCGGCGAGCAGCTCGACGAGCAGCTCGGCCTCCGCGAGCCGGAACATTCGCTCGCCGACGGCGCGA
Organism: Phycisphaerae bacterium; assembly: GCA_016873355.1. Classification (GTDB taxonomy): domain Bacteria; phylum Planctomycetota; class Phycisphaerae; order Phycisphaerales; family SM1A02; genus VGXK01. Next base: position 2,841 of record VGXK01000343.1, read on the forward strand.
AGCGCCGCGCCGGCGGCGCCGTGACCGAGCCGCTCGGCCACGAGCGCGTCGAGATCGATGAAGCGTGCGCCGCGTCGCTTGGCCACCTCCACACCGAGCGTGGTCTTGCCGCTGGCGCGAAGCCCCAGGAGCAGCAGATCGGGAATGCCTGGTGAAGCCCCGGAATCGCCGCGAGTTCCGTCGGGCTCCCGCGCGGAACCGTCCGCCGCGTCGTGCGCCGCAGCCCCGTGCGGATCCCGCGCGGACGCGTCCGGGGTCAACGGACGCGGATGCGAC
>VGXK01000344.1 GCA_016873355.1 Phycisphaerae bacterium
TGGCAAGGAGGGCGAAGCAGGCGGATCTTGAGGATACGCCGATGGAGCCCGACGATGCCACACGATGTCGCAGCCCGCCAGATCGCCACGAATGAGGAGGAACCGCTCTAGAGATTGTTCGAGAACCCGCGCTGCCTGCGACCGGCCACGGCTGTGCGTGGCATCGTCGTGCCTCGCTCGGCGGCTTCCTTGAAGCCACCCTCGCTCGCACTGCTTGACACGCTTGTCCGCGCTCGGGCTCGGCGCCATCTCCCTTGCTCGACGCGGCATCGCGGACCCGGCAGAACATCCCTGACTGCCGGGCCCGCGATCGCAAGGAGGATCATTTCGGCTCAATTCCGTTCCTGCGTGATCGAGCGCCGCAGGCCGAAGAGCAGTCCGGCGATGGCGCTCAGGTTCTCCCGAAAGCCGCGCCGCTTGTCCGCGCTCATGTCGACCACGTCCGCGTGCAGAACGAAGAGCCCGGCCACGGCGTTGGCCCGGTCGTAGGCCTCGTGAAGTCTGGCGACGAGCTGGTCCCGAGCGGTGGAGACGGCGCTCGCCACGACGCCCACGAGCGCCAGCGTGGCCTGCCGCAGCTCCGAGCCGCTGGCTCCGTCGTCGTCGATGCCCTCCAACACCCTCCGAGCGAATTCGGATGCGGCGGCATACGCCTGACTTCGCTCGAACCAGAAGTCCGATGCTCCGCCCGAGTCCGCACTCTTGCGGGACGCAGTCCCGCCCGCCGACGCCGAGGATGCCTTGGTTGCTGCGCTTGCCATGTCGATGCTCCCGGTTCCAGCCTTCGCGTCACCGCCGTCCACGAGATCGGCGGCACGGTCGATGGCGGGCAACCTAGTGCGGCGTCGAACGCGACTCCGGCGATGCCGCGCTTTTTCCTACGATCCGCGCCGATGCCATCTCGAGACGCATCGAAGAAAAAGGGACGCGCCCACCGAGGTGCACGCTCCGAGCACTCTCGCGCACGCGTGGACGCAACGGGCGCCGTGCGACGCAGGCATCCCGCGAACGGCGCATCCGACGAAGGCCCTTCGACTCCGGGCAACCGCGACCTGGCGCTGCGCCTCGAGGCGAGCATCGAATCGGACGGTCGCACGCATCGCACCGGCGTGCTTCCGCCGCCGTCGGCCGACGAAGTGACCGCCGCCACCGAGCGGCTCCGCTGGCTTCTCTTCCCCGGCTTTCTCGGCCCGCGCGAACTCGCGCAGCATTCGGCCGGGCGCTTCGTCGCAAGCGTGCTTCGAGATGTTCGCCGGCGCCTCGAGCCGCAGCTCGTCGCCGCATTCGCCGACGGCGATCGCCGCGCCGTCGTTTCCGTCCGTCCGCGCGCCCGACGCGTGCTCGACGAATACCTCGATCGATTGCCGGCGATTCGCGACACGCTCGCCTTCGACGTGCAGGCCGCCTTCGACGGGGATCCCGCCGCGCGCTCGCTCGACGAGATCATCCTCTGCTATCCCGGCATTCTCGCGCTCTCGGTGCACCGGCTTTCGCACGAGCTCTTCGTGCGCGGCGTGCCGCTGATCGCCCGCGTGATGAGCGAGTGGGCGCACCGGCAATCGGGAATCGACATCCACCCGGGCGCGAGGATCGGCAAAGGCTGCTTCCTCGATCACGGCACCGGCATCGTCATTGGCGAAACCACCGAGATCGGCGATTTCTGCAAGATCTACCAGGGCGTCACGCTCGGCGCAAAGAGCTTCGAGCGAGAGGGCGACGGCCGCATCAAGCGCGACTACAAGCGTCATCCCACGCTCGAGGATCACGTGACCGTCTATGCCGGCGCCACGATTCTCGGCGGCGACACGATCATCGGCCGTCGCAGCGTGATCAACGGCGGCGTCTTCCTCACGCGGAGCGTTCCGCCCGACTACATCGTGCAGGCGCCGAAGGCCGAGCTCCATCTGCGCACGCGGTGATGGCTCGGCTCACTGGTCGGCGGCGGGACGCACGCGGTCGCGTCCGGGGGAGCTCGATCGCAGCGCCGCGCACTCGGTAGCCTCCGCGCGTGGGCATGGATGCCGTCGGCCGCCTCTTCCTCAATCGACGAAGCGCGGCGCTGCTCTTCCTGGGCTTCTCGTCCGGGCTTCCCAACACCACGCTGACGAGTACGTTCAACTTCTGGCTCACGGACGCGGGCTGCACGGAGTCGCAGATCGGTCTGCTCTCGTTCGCGGCGCTTCCCTACTCGGCGAAGTTCCTCTGGGCCCCGCTCGTCGACAATCGTCGACCGCCGTGGCCGCGCGGCTGGGGGCGCCGACGCGCGTGGATCCTCGCCATGCAGGCGGCGCTCACGGCGGTGCTGGCGATCGCGGCGTTCGCGGGACCCTGGGGGCGGGTGGACGCGGCGACTTCGACCGATGCCCGCGGCATCGACGCCACCATGCTCGTCTGGATGCTCGTGGGCGTCGGCACGCTGATGGCATTCCTCTCGGCGACGCAGGACATCTCGGTGGACGCCCATCGCGCCGACGTCTCCACCGACGAGACCCGCGCCGCGTGCGCGAGCATGAGCGTGAGCGGCTACCGCCTCGCCGCCGCCGGCGTCGGCGCCGGTGCGATCTACCTGGCAAAGCGCCTCGGATCGTCGGCGGCGATGGGACTCACCGCGCTGCTCATGCTGTTCTGCACCGCCGGAACGCTGATCGCGCCGGACCCGCCGGAGGACCGCGCGCCGCGCCGATCATTCGGCGAAGCGGTCATCGCACCGCTTCGTTCGCTCGCGTCGCGGCTCGGTCACCGCGCGTGGCTCGTCGCCGTCTTCGTGATCCTCTTCAAGCTTCCCGACACGCTGCCGCTGGCGATGGTGCAGCCGTTTCTCCTGCGCCACATGGGCTACGACAGCGACGACGTGGCAACGCTGCGCACGGCGGTCGGCCTCGGGCTCTCGATCGTCGGCGCAATCGTGGGCGCGGCGATCGTGCCGCGACTCGGCATGCGTCGCAGCCTGCTTCTCTTCGGTGCGCTGCAGGCCTTGAGCACGGGCGCGTTCGCGGTGCTGGCGCTGGCGCGAATTCCCGCCGATCCGGGCGGAGGCCTTTCGCACTGGCTTGCTCCGCCGACGCTGGCGCTGCTTGCGACGGTGATCGTGGAGTACTTCTGCGCC
>VGXK01000345.1 GCA_016873355.1 Phycisphaerae bacterium
GTCGTCGGACTCCTGCATCGCCTGCCGAGCTATGACCGGCGGCGTCACATCCGACCGTGGGCCGTCACCGCGATCCGCAGTGCGGCAATCTCGCTCCTGAGGAAACAGCGATGTCGCAAGCGAGAGCTGATGCGATCGGCTGTGTCGCTCGACGCCACGGATGCTTCCGGTCAGCGGCTCCTCGATCGAATCTCGACGACCTCGGCCACCGCGATCGATCGCCTCATCAATCAGGACACGATCGGCCAGGTCTTCGATCTCCTGCCGCCAGAGTTGAAGGAGCACGCTGGTCATCTCCGTGATGGCGTCAGGCGAAGGGCGGTCGGCGTCTCCGCCGAGATCTGGAGTGCCAGGACCGAGACGCTGCGGTTCATCTTCGGTGACGCCGGCTTCGACGCCGAGTCGATTCCGCGCAAACCGGCTTTGGCGCGTCGGCAACGGCGTACCTCTTCTCTTTGAGGTTGCAGATGCGTCGGCAGCACCAGTTCAAGTTCAAGCCAACCGTCGTCTTCGCGGATGTCGAGAAGATCCTGCAGATCTCGCTGTTCGCGGTGAGCGGCATCTACGGCCACGCCGCCGTGCGACTTCATGTGTCGTACGAGCGCGATGCCGAGTCTCGCGCGATCACGATCGACACATCGAGTGCGATCGGCGAGGACGTCGCCCGGTCGTTCACCGAGCTGCTCACGCGCGAGGTCGGCGAGGCGGGATTCGTCGTTTCCATGATCGACGACGGTGGTGATGATCCGGATTGGCCGCTCGAAGAGGCGAGTGTGCCGTGACACAGACCACCTCCATGCCGAAACTGCGCGATGCGGCGCACCGGTACCTCGACGCCGAGCTGAGCGTCCTTCCAGCGCGGAAGGATGCCAAGTTCGTCTCTCTCAAGGAGTGGAAGCCGTATCAGAAGCGACGCCCCATCCACGACGAGATCGACTCGCTCATCGACACTGGCGATTCTCTCTGCGTGATCTGCGGCGCGGTCTCGGGCAATCTGGAGATGATCGACTTCGATCTCGAGGCGGAGCTCTTCGAGCGGTGGTTCGAGCTCGTTGAAGAGGCTGCGCCCGGTCTCGCGTCACGGCTCTACGCCGAGACGACGCAGAGTGGTGGCCGGCACTTGGCCTATCGCTGCGTTGAGCCGGTCGAGGGAAACAAGAAGCTCGCGCAACGGGAAGTCGAACGGCCCAACGGCGACGAATTCGTGTACCGCGGCAAGAAGGTCAAGCCGCGGAAGAAGGGCGGCCGCTGGATCGGCACCCTCACCTTCATCGAAACGCGAGGCGAAGGCGGGCTCTTCCTCTGCGATCCGTCGCCCGGCTACGTCGCTCTCGACGGCGATCTCACGACGCTCCCGACGGTGACGGCGGCCGAACGGGCCATCTTGCTCGACACGGCCCGGTCGCTGAACGAAGCAGTCGAGATCGTTGAGCCGCGCCGAACGCGAACCGAGTCCGACAATTGGAGCGTCCGACCGGGCGACGACTTCAAGCAGCGCGGCGACATTCGTCCGTTCCTGAAGAAGCACGATTGGTCGAAGGTCTGCGACGGCAAGGGCGACAACGAATACTGGCGCAGGCCGGGCAAGCACTCGTACTGGTCGGCGACGTGGAACGGACAGGTCTTCTATGTGTTCTCGTCGAACGCCGCGCCCTTCGAAGGCGGTCACGGCTACTCCGCATTCGCTGTCTACGCACTCCTTGAGCATGACGGAGATTGGACTGCGGCGACCGCGGCGCTTCACAAGCTCGGCTACGGCGTGCCGAAGCCAAGCGTCTCTAGGCAGCCCGCCGAAGCTGCACCGCCGTCACTGAGCGATCCCGGCACGGTGCCGGTCGAATTGCTGCGTGCTCCCGGCTTCGTCAGCGCGGTCATGGACTTCACGCTTCAGACAGCTCCGTATCCGAATCCGGCACTCGCGTTCTGCGGTGCCATGGCGCTCCAGTCCTTTCTCTGCGGCCGCATCGTGCGCGACGAAGCGAATGTCCGCTCGAACATCTATCTGCTCGGGCTCGCCCATTCGGCGGCAGGCAAGGAGCGCCCTCGGGCCGTCAACGTGGAGGTGCTGACCGAGATCGAGTTGCTGAGCTGCATCGGTGAAAGCATCGCCTCCGGCGAAGGCCTTCAGGACGCGTTGAAGAGTGACCCTGTCATGCTCGTTCAGACGGATGAGATCGATGGCGTCCTACAGGCAATCAAGGCGTCACGCGATGGCCGGTACGAGAGTCTGCTCCGCACTTTGCTCACCATCTATTCGGCGGCGAACAGCGTCTATCCGATGCGCCGCAAAGCAGGCCAGAAGCATCCGGGCTGCATCCATCAGCCGAGCCTCACGCTGTTTGGCACCGCCATCCCGAATCACTACTACGACGCGCTTTCCGGTCGTCTGCTCACGAACGGATTCTTCGCCCGCACCCTCATCATCGAATCGGGACCGCGCGGGTGCGGTCAGGACACAAGGCCTACTCGGCTCCCTGCTCAAATCGTGGACACCGCCCAGCAGTGGGCGAAGCGCCAACCCCTCGATCTCGATGCACGCCCCGAGCCTGCCGTGATCAGCTCGACGGACGCCGGCGCCGAGGCGATCATGGCAGCCCGGGAACAGGCGGATCACGAGTACGCCGCCGCGGAGAAGGCGAACGACGATGTCGCGACCACCGTCTGGGGACGCATGGGAGAGCAGGTCAGGAAGCTCGCCCTCCTCTACGCCTGCAGCGAGAAGCCCGACCAACCAGAGATCGACGCTCCGGGCGTGCGTTGGGCCACCGACCTCGTCATGCACCAGATTCGCCGGATGCTCTTCATGGCGTCCGAACGGGTCGCAGACTCTCCGTTCGACGCTCTCTGCCTCAAGGCCGTTCAGCACCTTCGACGCGCCGAGGGACATGAGCTCGGACGCTCTCAGCTCCTGCGGGCGATGAAGCTGAAGGCGAAGGACTTCGACGACCTGATTGAAACGATGGTCGAACAGGGCACGATCGATGTCCGCGAGGAGAAGACGCCAGGAAGACTGAAGAGCTGGTATTCGCTGAGGCGTGAAAGAAGGGGAAAGAAGGCGAAAGACGGTCGAGCGTGATTTCTGCGGAATACATGCTCCTTCC
>VGXK01000346.1 GCA_016873355.1 Phycisphaerae bacterium
CCGAGTCGAGGGTGTGCCGGGCGCATCGTGGCCTGCGATCGCCGTATCGGCCGGCGAGTGCGTCGTGGCCGACTCGTTCCCGCGCAGCATGAGCGCGATCACGATTCCCGTCGCCACCACTGCCAGCGCCGACGCCGCCGCAAGCGCCGTTCGCCGCGCGCGTCGCCGCCCGTGCGCCGCCACCAGCTCGCGCTGCGCCAACTCCAGGATCCGGCTTCGACGATCGATCATCGCACCGCCTCCTTCTCCGTCAATGCGCCGCGCAACGACTCGAGCGTGCGGCGGATCCGGCTGTCGACCGCCGCCGCGCCCACGCCGCACGCGGCGGCGATCTGCCCCAGCGTCATGCCCGCGCGGAATCGCATGAGCAGCAGGCCGCGCTCGTCCTCGCCGCAGTGCTCGAGCGCCGACGCGAGCGCCTCCCTCACCGAATCGATCGACTGGAGCGACTGCTCCAGATCCGCAACGAACGCCGTGTGCGCCGACGCCCGCGCCGCGGCCTCCATCTCGCGCAGGCGCCGCGCCGCATCGCTTCGAAGCCGGTCGAGCGCCGCCGAAAGCGCCACGCGGCGCAGCCACGCGTCGAGCGCGGCGGTGCCGGCGCACTCCACCGGCGATCGCGCCACGCGGATCCACGCATCCTGCGCGCAGTCGAGCGCGAAGGATTCGTCGCGTCGCGTGGCGTGCATGAGCATGGCGAGCATCCAGTCGAAGCGCGAGTCGTAGAGCCGGCCGAGGGCGGCGGTGTCGCCGCGGACGAGTGCCGCGCTGAGACGCCGTGCGGAAGTGTCGGTGAGACGCTCCATCGTCCGCAGTTGGTTCCGCGCACGCCAGCCGCGACGCGCCGCCGGTCCGGCGCGTCGCGACTCGACGGCGGTTTCGAGCGCCGCGAGGTCGAAGGAATTGATCAGTGCGCCGAGCTCCACTGTTGCACGATGCTATCGACGAGCACCAGCTCCTCGATCGTTCCCGTCGCAAAGAGCATGCCGCTGGGCGGATGCAGCTTCACCTTGAAGGTCTGGCTGGACCCGTTCAGGCCGACGCCGGTCTCGATCGCCGAGAGCAGCGCGTCGTGCGCGTTCTTGGTCTTCGCCTCGCCGTCGGGCTCGTCGCGCCACTGCGTCAGCGCCACATCGAAGACCTGCGTTCGCTGCGGCGGTTTGGTCGCGGCGCCGGCGCGCTGCGGCGTCGACTCGAACGCGGCGCCGATTCGATAGATCGGCGGTGCACCGGTGCCGACCACCTCCGAATCGATGCGCATCACGAAGAGCGGCACCGTCACGGGCTGCGAGTTGTCGGCGCTCTGGATGTTCATGCCGTCGAGCATCTTCACGGCACTGTCGGCGGTCACGCCGGTGAGCTTGATCGCAGGAATGATCGCTTCGCCGACGCGCGGATCCTCCACCACCCAGCTCTCGGCGCCGGCCGCCTTCGCGATCGCGGCGAGATACTCGGTGACCGGACCGCCCTGGAAGTCGAGCGTGAGCGATTGGCACAGAAGCCGACCCGCAGCGGTGGCGGTGTTCTTGCTGGTCATCCGCAACAGCTCTTCCTCATGCTGTCGCGCCGCGAGCCGGTCGAGATCCGTCGCGAGTTTCTGCGCCGCCTCGATGTCGCGCTTCGAACCGGTGGCGAGCACCTGCCTTCCGCCGACCTGCGCGAAGTTGGCGCCGGGAACTGCGGACTTGAGCGCGACCGCGACGTCCTCGCCGAGTGCGGCCTCGAGCGTGAGAATGCGAGTTTCCGCGCGAAGCTGCTCCATCGCCTTCGCCGCCCGATCCTGCGCGGCCTTGGCGAGTTCCGCGGCGCGATCGCGCGCCGGACCGGCGGGCAGCGCTTCCGCGAACGTGCCCTCGCGCGCGGCTTCGTAGCTGGAGCGAATGGCCTCCGCGGTGATCGCGTTCGTGTCAGGCGTGAGCTCGATGGGCCCCGACACGGTGAGACGAGCGGGGACGAGCCCGCGCGTCGGCGCCGGCGGCGCCGGCGCGTAATCGACCTGCCATGGATTGCCGAGCCCATCGGCAAGCACGGCACCCGCGTGTTGAAGGTTTGCCTTCGCGAACTCGATCGATTCGTCGGTTGCCGCGGGCGTCTGCCCAAGGTCGAGATCGGCGAGCCATCGCGTGATGCCTCGGGCCGGCCCGGCGCGACCCTCGTGCACTTGCAGGTCGATGGATTCGATTCCCGAGTCGTGGCCGTTCTCGCTGACCCTCGGCGCGGCGACGACCGGTGAAGCGAGCGTCGGAAGTGCGAGCAGGGCAGCGGCTAGCGCGGTGCGGTTCATGGTGACTCCTTTCGTTCGTGGCACAGGCCCGAGCTGGGCCCGTCGAAAGCAGAACGACGCCGAGGCGACGAATTCGTCGGCCAAGTCGAGAGAATCGTCGAGATGGGATTCGGTCCCCGATCGGCCCGAACGCGTGCACGCGGCCCGTTGCGCTTCGTCCCGCTCAGGGCGTCTTTGCCGGGGCGTCCACGCGCGGGAAGAGCGCACACTTGGCGAGCTTCGTTCCCGGCTTGAGACCGCCCCATCGAACGAGTTCCGCGAACGGCGCGGCGCTCGCAGCCGCATCCGTGACCGTCGCGTTGCGCGACGATGCCGATTCCGTGCGCGGCGCGGGGACGCCGAGCGCCTTGGCGAGCTCGTTCATCTTGCCCGGCAGCACCGGCGCCAGCAGCACGCCGCTCACGCGCACGCACTCGGCGCATTGCGCGAGAATGGACGCGAGCCTCGGCTTCTGCGCCGAATCCTTCGCCAGCTTGAACGGCTCGGTGGCGTTGATGAACCCGTCGACCTGTCGCAGCACTCCGATGGCGGCGTCGCACGCATCCGCCAGCGCGAAGTCGTCGATCGCCTTCTCCCACGCGGCCACGGCGCTTCGCACCTTGGCCGGCCATTCGCCGCCTCGCTCCGAGTCCTCCGGCATCCGACCCTCGAAGTACTTTTCGATCATGGCGGTGACGCGGCTGGCGCAATTGCCCACCGTGTTGACGAGATCCGCCGTGTAGGTCTCGTGAAACGCCTCCGCGCGGAAGTCCGCGTCGGTCGCTTCGAGCGGTCCTCGCGTGACCATG
>VGXK01000347.1 GCA_016873355.1 Phycisphaerae bacterium
GGCGCGGGTCGTGCGCGTCGGCGGCGCCGCGCGGGTCGCGCGCCGCGAACGCGTCGTCGTGATCGTGTCCGGGCTGTTCTCGGTTCGGTCTCGCTCGCATCGTCAGCTACCTGAGAAGGTGTCCTTGATCTTCTGCCAGAAGCCGGGCTCCGGCTTCTTCTTCACGCTCGTTGCTTCGATCTCCGCGAGCTCCTCGAGCAGGGCACGCTGCTTCTCGCTCAGGCGCTTCGGCACGGCCAGGTGCACCATGCAGACGAGCGCGCCGCGCCGACCGCTGCGGAAGTTCGGCAGCCCGCGCCCCGCCACGCGCACGAGCTCGCCGTGCTGCGTGCCCTTGGGCACTTCCACCAAGGCGTCGCCGTCGAGCGAGTCGATCGTGACGCTCGCGCCGAGCGCCGCCTGCGCGTAGCCGACCGGCAGCACCGTGATCAGATCGTCGCCGTCGCGCTCGAAGTCCTCGTGATCGCGCACGCGCACCACGACATGCAGATCGCCGCGGGTGCCGGCGCCGTTCGAGCTCGCTTCCGGCGGCGGCGGCTCGCCTTCGCCCTGGAGTCGGAAGATCGTTCCGTCCGCGACGCCCGGTGGGATCTTCACCGTCACCTTGCGCTTCACCCCGGTGCGCCCGCTGCCGCGACACCCCGGGCAGTGCTCGGTGACGACGCGGCCCCGCCCGCGGCAATTCGGACAGGTGTTCACCATGCGGAACATGCCGCCGAATCCGACCTGCTGCACCTGGCCTTGACCGTTGCACGTGGGGCAGGTGGTCGGTTCCGTTCCCGGCTTCGCGCCGTTGCCGCCGCAGGTGGCGCAGACGTCGAGCCGCTTGTACTCCACTTCGCGCTCGCAGCCGGTGAGCACTTCCGAGAGCTCCACTTCGATCGCGGTCTCCAGGTCGTAGCCGCGTGCCGGGCCGCGCCGCGTGCGAGCTCCGCCGCGCCCGCCGCCGAATCCGCCGACGCCGCCCAGGATCTCCTCGAACATCGAGAAGATGTCCTGAACATGCATCGAGCGGAAATCGTGGCCGGGCGTCTGCCGAAGCCCCGCGTGTCCGAACTGGTCGTAGCGAGAGCGCTTCTCCGCGTCGGAGAGCACCTCGTACGCCTCGGCGCACGCCTTGAACTCCTCTTCCGCCTTCGGATCCCCCGGATTGCGATCCGGGTGATGCTTCATGGCCAGCCGGCGATACGCGCGCTTGAGATCCTCTGCGCCGACCGTGCGCTCGACGCCGAGGATCTCGTAGTAGCAGCGGGTGGTGGGCATGAGCATTCCGAACGCGAGGCGAACGAGCAACCCTGCGTGCCGCACGCACACGGCGAGTGTGCGGGCGAAGCCCGTTACGGAGCGCTCAACGGACTGGGCCGGAGGCCCATGTTCAGCTCCGTGAAGCGAGTGTGCGGGCGAAGCCCGCTACGGAGCGCTCAAACTAGCTCACGCTGCCCGCCACGGGCTCCGTGTCGTCCTTCAGTTCCGTCACCAGAACGTCCGTCGTGAGCATCAGACCTGCAACGCTCGCGGCGTTGAGCAGCGCCGTCTTCTCGACGAGCGCCGGGTCGAGGATTCCCGCCTTCACGAGATCCTCGTACTCGCCGGTCGACGCGTTGAATCCGAAGGCGCCCTTGCCGTCGCGCACGCGCTCGACGACGAGGTCTCCGTCCGTGCCCGAGTTCTCCGCGATCTGCCAGCAGGGCTTCGTCATCGCCTCGGCCACGATGTCGAAACCGAACTTCTCGTCGCCCTTGGCCGACTTGCGAGCCGACTCCAGCGCGTCCACGGCGCGGATGAACGCCACGCCGCCGCCGGCGACGAAGCCTTCCTTCGCGGCCGCGCGGGTGGCGTGAATCGCGTCGTCGACTCGGTCCTTCTTCTCCTTGAGTTCGGTCTCGGTGGCGGCGCCGACGCTGATGACGGCGACGCCGCCGGTCAGCTTCGCAAGGCGCTCCATGAGCTTCTCGCGGTCGTAGTCGCTCGTCGACTTCTCGTGCAGCGTCTTGATCTGCGAGGCGCGGGCGTCGATTTCCTTCTTCTTGCCGCCGCCCTGGATGATCGTGCAGTCGTCCTTGGTGACGATGATCTTCTTGGCGCTGCCGAGCTCGGAGAGCTCCACGTCGCTGAGATTGCGGCCGATGTCCTCCGCGAAGAAGGTTCCGCCGGTGAGCACGGCGATGTCGCCGAGCATGGCCTTGCGACGGTCGCCGAATCCCGGCGCCTTGACGGCGCAGACCTTCAGCACGCCGCGCAGGCGGTTCACCACGAGCGCCGCGAGCGCCTCGTTCTCCACTTCCTCCGCGATCACGAGCAGCGGCTTCTGTCCCACCGCCACCTTGTTGAGAAGCGGCAGCAGGTCCGCGAGATTCGAAATCTTCTTCTCGTGGATGAGGATCATGGCGTTCTCGAGCACGCACTCGGCCTTCTTCGGATCGGTCATGAAGTAGGGCGAGAGGTAGCCCTTGTCGAAGGCCATGCCTTCCACGTAGTCGAGCGTGGTGTCGGCGGTCTTCCCCTCCTCGACCTCGACGACGCCGTCGGCGCCGACCTTGTCGATCGCTTCCGCGATGAGCGAGCCGAGCTGCGAATCGTGATTCGCGCTGACGGTGGCGACCTTCTCGAGATCGGCGCGACCCTTGCACTTCTGGGCTGCGCCGCCGATCGCGTCGGCCGCCGCGTTCGCGGCGGCGTTGATGCCGCGCTGGAGCGCCACGGGATTCGCGCCGCCGGCGACGAACTTGAGTCCGCCGTTGAAGATGGCGGCGGCGAGCACGGTGGCGGCGGTGGTGCCGTCGCCCGCGACGTCGGCCGTCTTCTTGGCGACCTGGTGCACCATCTTGGCGCCCATGTTCTCGAAGGGGCAGGGGAGTTCCACTTCCTTGGCGACGCTCACGCCGTCCTTCGTGACGCTCGGTCCGCCGTAGCTCTTCTGCACGACGACGTTGCGACCGGTGGGACCCATGGTCACGGCCACGGCCTGTGCGATCTGGTCGACGCCCCTCTTGAGCGTCTGCTGCGCGGCGCCTCGGAACTTCAGTTGCTTGTTCGTCATTTGATTCTCAGGTCAGTCGTTGGATTCA
>VGXK01000348.1 GCA_016873355.1 Phycisphaerae bacterium
TCGCCTATTAAAGTGGTACGCGAGCTGGGTTCAGACCGGCGTGAGCCAGGTCGGTCCCTATCTGCTGTGGGCGTAGCAACACTGCGAGGAGACATCCTTAGTACGAGAGGATTGGGATGGACGTACCCCTGGTGTGCCAGTTGCACCGCTCGGTGCACAGCTGGGTAGCTAAGTACGGCAGGGATAACCGCTGAAAGCATCTAAGCGGGAAGCCCACCTCAAGATGAGTGTTGCATGTCCTCGTGACGAAAGACCCCCGGTAGACCACCGGGTTGATAGGCCGCATGTGCACGCGGAGAGATCCGTTCAGCAAAGCGGTACTAACGGTCGACAGCTTGGCCGCGTCGACCGGATTCCGTCGCCCCTGCCTCGGCAGGGTCGGCCGGTCCGGCGACCGAACGGCGGCGCGGAGTTCCTTCCGCGTCGTCCCTGCATGGCCGAGCGGCTCGGCATTCGAATGTGCTTCGGTCGTGTCTGCTGCATCGACATTCACGGCCGCCGGCGCCAACGCGTCGGCGGCCGCTTGTCGGCGACTACAGGCGGAGGGAAACACCTGTTCCCATCCCGAACACAGCAGTGAAGACTCCGCCGCCGATGATACTGCACCGCGGGAAAGTAGGTCATCGCCGACTTCATGGGCCCTGCCGGGAACTCCCGGCAGGGCCCTCTTCTTTTCGATGGTCGTGCGGTCCCGTCGGCGCATCCGCCGAGCCCGATCGACCTCGCTACACTGCCTCGCGTTCACCCCGGCACGCGGGTGGGCATGGGCCGGGGCAGGCCCTCGAGAGAAACGCCGTTCATGTTCAAGGTCTATGTAGGGAACCTCGATTCTCGGGTGACCGCCGATGTTCTGCGCCCGCTGTTCGAGCCCTTCGGTGATCTCGACGAGATCATCGTCGCGACCGATGCGAAGACGCAGAAGCCGCGCGGCTTCGCCATCGTGCTCTTCCGCGATCCGATGAAAGGTCAGCTCGCCATCGAGACGCTCGCGGGCCGGCGCGTGAACGGGCGGACGATCGTGATCAACGAAGCAGTGAAGCGCGGCAAGGCGGCGCCCGGTGCTCCCGCAGCCGGCGCCCGGCGCGGACCGTTCGGACCTCGATTCGGCGCGGGCGCCCAGGGCGGCGCGCCGACCGGTCGGCGATTCAGCCATCGCAATCCGCGCCGAGGCTTCGCGGCCGGCTCCGGCGGCGCCGCATCCGGAGGATCCGCGCCCGGCGAACCTCGAAGCGGCGCGGCTCCCGGGAGCTCGCCTCCGCGCTCGCCTCCGAACGGCGGCTCGCAGCCTCGACCGCCATCGCCCGGTCCCTCGGGCCCGCCGTCGACCTGAGCGCCTTCGATCCGCCGATATACTCGCCCGGACGCCAATCGGCGGGTCGCGGACCGAGCCTGGTGGTCCGTGATCGGCCGCTGGCCCGCCAGCCTCCTTCGGCAACCCGTGCCTTCTCGATGCCATTCGTCGAAGCCAAGACCCCCAAGGGCCTGAAGCGGCTGGAACTGGACACGGCGGATCCCGTCACGGTCGGGCGTCTGCCGGAGAACACGGTGCATGTCGACGACGACGAGCGGCTGAGCCGTCGCCACTGCATCCTCGAGCAGAGCGGCGAGGGGTGGCGGATCCGCGATCTCGGCAGCCGCAACGGCACGAAGTTGAACGGCCAGCGCGTGGCCGAGTCTCCACTCTCCAACGGCGATGTGGTCACCGCCGGATCGGTCGAGCTCCGCTTCATCGATCCCGAGCAGGCGCAGCAGATCACGCAGAAGCCCCGGCTCACGCCCGACTTCAAGGCCGCCGCCGAGGCTCGCCAGAAGTGGATGTACGCCCAGAACACGATCGACATCGATCTCGCCGAAGTCTCGGAGCGGGCCCAGACCGACTACGAGCGCACGCTCCGGGAGATCTGCGACGCGGCCACCGAGCGCGACTTCGACGAGAACGACATCGCGCTCGTCGACTGCCGCGGCGTGACCGTGCACCAGGCCGTCGCCGGCGGCGTGGAGGCCGGCCGCGACGACGAGGCGCGCGAGAGCATCCGCGTCTTCCGGCTGCTCTTGCTCACGGCGTTCCGTGCCCGCGCCACCGACCTCCACTTCGAACCTCGCGCCGAGAAGGCGTCGGTGCGCCTGCGCGTGGACGGCGTGATGATCAGCGCGGTCGACCTGTCGCTCGCCATTCTGCGCCGCGTGCTCGGCATGGTGAAGGTGCTCTGCCAGATCGACACCACGCAGAAGGCGCAGGTGCAGGACGGCCACTTCACGGTGATGGTGAAGGGTCGCCGCGTCGACTACCGCGTGAGCCTGACGCCGGTCGTGCACGGGCAGAAGCTCGTCATCCGCGTGCTCGACAGCTCGAACGCTCCGTCGCGGCTGCACGAACTCGGCCTCGTGTCGTGGATGTACGACAAGCTCCGCGCCATCGCCACGCGCGACGCGGGCATGCTGCTCGTCTGCGGTCCCACCGGCAGCGGCAAGACGACCACGCTCTACTCCTGCATCCGCGAGATCGACGTGAACGTGCGCAACGCGATCACGATCGAGGATCCGGTCGAGTACTACCTCGACGGCTGCACCCAGATTCCGATCGACCACAAGCAGGGACACACCTTCGCCACGATCCTGCGCTCGGTGCTGCGCCAGGATCCCGACGTGATCTTCGTCGGCGAGGTGCGCGACATCGAGACGGCGAACGTGGCGATGCAGGCGGCCATGACCGGCCACCTCGTCTACTCGACCGTGCACAGCAAGGATTCGATCGGCGCGATCTTCCGTCTGCTCGATCTCGGCGTGGAGAGCTATCTCGTGGCGAACGCGATCAGCATGATCATGGCGCAGCGGCTCGTGCGCGTGCTCTGCGACGCGTGCAAGAAGGACGTGAAGCCCTCGCCCGCGCAGACGCTCAAGATGGGACGGCATCTCGGCGGCGTGCCGACGATCGCCACGGCGCAGGGCTGCGCCATGTGCCTGGGCACGGGCTTCCACGGCCGGCGCGCGCTCTTCGAACTGTTCGAGTTCAACGACGCCCTGCGCGACATCGTCCTGCGCAAGCCGACGATCGCCGCGATCC
>VGXK01000349.1 GCA_016873355.1 Phycisphaerae bacterium
GGCGCCGCCGGCCGCGCAACCGCAGGCCGCGCCGACCGCGGAACCGCAGGCCGCGCCGACCGCGGAACCGCAGGCCGCGCCGCACGCCGAATCGCCGACCGACGCCGCGGATCTGCTTCGAGGACCGAGCGTGACGGCGGCGACGGTCGAACCGACGATCCTTCAGCGCGACTTCAACGGCCGCGTGCGCGTGCTCGACGACGAGCCGGAAGTCGCGGCGCTGCGCCTGCTGCTCGTCGATCCGGAACTCAGGTCCGCGCTCGACTCGATCACCACGCGGCGCATCAGCGACTTCGACGAGCTCGTGCGTTCGCACGTTCCAGAGCTCCTGCAGGGGGTTGCGGCGCTGCAGCGCCTCGAGGCGGCGGCGAGCGCCGGGGAGCGGCTGGCCGCGATCGGCTCCTTCTCGCACGCATGGCTCGCGTTTGCGCCGTGGCGCGACCGTGGCAGCGCGATCGACGAGATGGGCGATCGACTCGACGATTCGACCCGCCGCATCGCGCAGCGACTCGTGGGGAGGTACCGCTCGGCGCTGCTTGTCGAGCGGGCGGCCGATCTCGGCGTGCCGGCACGGAACCCGCAGGCGATCCTCACGGTGCGGCTCGAGAGCTTCGCCCGCATGGTGGAACAGTCCTTCGAGCGGCAGACGCGCAGCGGCGAGCAGGACTTCGATCGCTTCGTGAAGGCGCTCGACCTGACGCCGGCGCAGACGGAGCGAGCTCGCGTGATCTTCGGCGCCCTCTACGAGAAGGAAGTCGCCAGGACCGCGACGGGTTGGGATCGCTTCAAGGCGATCACGGACTTCATGGAGGAGTTGCCCGCGCGCCAGCGCGCGCGTGCGTGGAAGTTCCTTCGGGCCGAAGGCGGCTGAGACGCTGTTCGCCGGCGCGCCCGGCGGCGATCACCGCCGACGCGCCGATCACGGCGCCGACGGCGCCACCCATCGCCCGTCGCGCCACCACGCCTTCGTTCGATCGACGCCGAGCTCGGGCCCGGGATCGAGCGGATCGCACGCGGCGAGCGCCTCGCCGTTGGAGCGGATGAGGTCCGACGCGAAGGAGCGGCCGCTCGAGAGCAGCGATTGCTCGAGGAACATCGAGTCGAGCCGTCGCGATTCGGAATCGAGCGGTCGATCGCGAAGCGCCGTCACGGCGTTGCGGAAACCCGCCGCGCCGCCCTCGAAGATGGCGCCGTAGGTCTCCACGATCGGAGCCACGTCGCCCGAATTGACCAGGTCGCGGGCGCGGGAGCCGTCGCCGCGCCGATACGCGCCGAGAAGCTGGACGAACCGCATCTGCGCCGCGGAGGGATCGCGCGAGTCGCTCTCGCGGCGCGTCGATCCGCCGAGCGCCGCGGCGATGCGGATGAGTCGCGAACGGTCGATCGCCGACTCGGCGAGCGCCGCTTGGCCGAGCGCGGCGGACGCGCCGAGCGCGGCGGGATCGAGCGCACCCGCCAGGCCGTACAGATCGCGGGCGAGTCGACGATCCTCGCCCGAGCGCGCGGAGGCGTGCACGGTCTCGGCGAGCTCGAGGTAGTCGAACGGCCGCGACGGATCGAGCCGTTCCAGCCGCGACACGATCGGGTCGCGCGGGCGCGACTCGGGCGGCGCGGGCGCCGCGGCCGGGGGCGCGGGCGCGATCGCGCCGAGCGCCGACAGCAGCGACAACGCGATCATCCGGACGGCGCGTCGTCCCATCACGGCGCACCTCCCGACTCGAGGGCGATTCGCACGGCGAGCACTTCCATCCGCGCTCGTTCGGTCACGAGCGCCTGGTCGAGCGCCCCCTTCGCGGCGGTCGAGTCGAGCTGCGCCTTCGACATGATCTCCGCCAGCGGCGCCGCCATCGACGGCCGTTCCGCCACGGCGAGGTACGCCTCGAGCTCGAGCGCCCGCCACGACGATGCCGCGAGACGCTGGCCCGCGCCGTCGGCAAGCGCCCGCCGCGCCTCGTCGCGCCGATCGAGCGTTTCGAGCGACGCGGGGAACGGTTTCGTGACGATCCGCGCTCCCGCCCGCGCCCGCAGCAGATCACCGAGCGCATCGATCACCTCGCCCGGATCGTTCGAGTCCCGCAGCGACTCGATCGCGCCGCCCTCCGCGTCGAGCCGCGTGGCCTCCGTCTCCGCCATGCGACCCATGAGCGCGTCGACGCCGTGCCACGCATGCTCCGAGAGCCGCAATCGATGCCGCAGCAGCGCCGCCATCGCCTTGGCGCGGAACGCGGGATTCGGGTGCGGCGGCAGGCGCTCGCCCGTGAGGCGCTCCACGAACCGCGCCAGCGCCGCGTCCGCCCCGCCGCTGAGCGAGAATTGATCCACGAGCTCCTGCGCCACGCGCCGGCCGCTCGCGAAACTGTCGACGATCACGCCCTGCGCGGTGAGGCGAAGCCCGCTCGGCTCGCCGCGATACGCCTCGTGCACAAGCCGCTGCGCGTCGAGCGGGCCGAGATCGAGCGCTGCCTCGGCGCGGCGCCGGCGCACCACTTCGATCTTCTCCTGCGGCGTGCGCGCCTCGTCGAGCCGTCGGCCGAGCAGGCCGTCGCCGGATGGCTCGGTCGGCGCCGCGAGCGATCGTCCGCCCGGACCGAGCCCTGCAAGCGCCGGCTTCCCTTCCGCGCTTTCGATCTCCGAGAGACGCTGCGCCGCTTCGCTCGACCGTCCCGCCACGAGCAGCCATCCCGCGGTCGACAGCTCCGACAGTCGTCGAAGCGACTCGGCGCCCGCGAGCGCGCGATCCGACGCGGACGGCGCCGCGCCGTCGCGGATCGAGGCGATCGAGATGCCTGGCGCGACGAGCCTCGCCCCGTCGTCGCTCGTCCGCTCGCGCGACGCGAGCGCATCCCAGCGCTGGGCGAGCTCCTTCGGCACGCGCGAGAACGGAGCGGTCTCGTCGCCGATCGGGCCCATCGCCGCGAGCATGCTCGCGATGAGGGCCTCGCGATCGGCCATCGACGCGCGTTCGGGAACGATCATCGTCGCGTCGAACCACGGGGCCATCCGCCCCTGGTGCACGATGCTGCCGAAGGCCCAGAGCCGCGGCGCGGAGATGCTCGA
>VGXK01000350.1 GCA_016873355.1 Phycisphaerae bacterium
CTACTTCAACACGAACTCCGCCATGTACAACGCGGCGCGAGGCGTCGATCCGAACTTCCAGCTCCGGGACTTCTTCTTTCAGCGCGACATCACCTCGAACGCGCCGAATCCGAACGTCGGTCGTCTGAAGAACCCGGTCGTCTTCGACAGCTTCAGCGGCACGAACACCGGCGCCGGTCTGCCGGCCAACACGCCCGCCACCGGCGCGCAGGTGGGCGTGCCCACGGGCGGACCTCCGCCGACGGACATCACCTACCGCACGCTTCCGGTCGGCACGCCGATCGGATTGCAGCCGAACGACTCGCCGGTCACCGACGGCCTCGGCAACCTCTACGGCACGAGCAACGGCTTCGCGCCCGTGCAGATCCAGCAGGAAGGCCTGCCGCTCATCAACCAGCTCGCCACCGCCGGCCTCCAGGCAGGCAGCGTGGGTGCGCTGGCGCTCGTGAATCCCGTGCTCACGGTGGGCATGACCTTCCTCGACGACATCCAGGTCGACCTGCTCGTCCGCGCCACGCAGGCGGATCAGCGCAACGTGGTGCTCACCGCGCCGCGCCTCACGCTCTTCAACGGCCAGCGCTCGTGGATCAGCGTGGCGAAGGGCATCACCTACGTGTCGAACGTGGTGCCGCTCACGGGCGACAACTCCGGTGCGTTCGCGCCCGTGCTCGATGTCGTCTACGAGGGCTTCGTGCTCGACATCGAGGCGGTCTGCTCGGCCGATCGACGCTACGTGACGATGACCGTGCAGTTCGGCCTGAACCAGAACGTGAAGTTCACCCCGGCGGAAAGCCAGGGCGCGGCCGGCGGCGGCGGCGGCACGGGCGGCGGCGGCGGCAACGCCACTCGCTTCACCGCCACCATCCAGCTTCCCCAGCTCCAAGGCACCACGATCAACACCACCGTGTCGGTGCCGGACAAGGGAACGATCCTGCTCGGCGGTCAGCGTCTCTTCAACGAGCTCGAGATCGAGGTCGGCGTTCCCGTTCTCTCGAAGATCCCGTTCGTGACCCGCTTCTTCACGAACCGGCTGAGCACGAAGAACGAGACGACGCTGCTCCTGCTCATCCGTCCCGAGATCCTCATCCAGCAGGAGAACGAGGACATCCTCTTCCCGGGTCTCCAGGATCGGATGGGAACCTCGGCGGCCACCGGCTACGGCTTCTGATCCCGAACCCCGGCAACGCAGCCGACCTCGAACGCAGGATCCACTCCTCCATGGCCAAGACCACGTCCCGCCTCCGCGTGAACGTCGACGAGAGCGTCACGCGGATCGAATTCGTCGATCGGAACATCATCGACGAGGCGAACATCCAGCAGATCGGCGAGGAGCTGATGAAGATCGTGGAGGCGGGAACTCGCCCCAGGATCCTCATTTCCTTCACGGGGGTCGAACACCTCTCCTCGGCCGCGCTGGGCACCCTCATTCACGTGCACAAGCGGCTCGAACAGCGGAACGGGCAGCTTCGACTCTCGGACATCAATCCGCAGATCTTCGAGGTCTTCAAGATCACGAGGCTCAATAAGCTCTTTCAGGTCTTTGACACGGCCGAGAAGGCGCTCAAGAGTTTCTCATAATGAGTTCAGTGCGCGCGATGGGCGGCGCTTCCACAGGTCGATCGTTTGAGCGCAGCGCCGTCCTTGCCCGCAAGGAGGATCTCGATCCGCTTCAGGCGGAGGTCGAGGTGGAGCTCACGAAGCGCGAGTACGCGAAGGAGGGGCGCTTCGCCGTGCGCCTGGCGCTCGAGGAGGCGGTGGTGAACGGCTTTCGCCACGGCAACCGCCTGAAGCCGGGCAAGACCGTGACGGTGCGCCTGACGATCGACGACCAGGAGGCCGTCTTCGAGGTCGAGGACCAGGGCGAAGGATTCGATCTCGACAGCGTGCCCGATCCCACGCTCGAAGAGAACATCGAGATTCCGTCGGGGCGGGGCATCATGCTCATCAAGGCCTACATGAGCGACGTGCGCTATCTCCCTCCCGGCAACACCCTGCGAATGGTGTATCGCCGCCAGCGCTCGAAGTGATCTGAGCGAGAGCGGTGACGACTCAGGCGTAGCGAGCTGGCGTTGGCGAGACGAGTGTGGCAAGGAGGGCGAAGCAGGCGGATCTTGAGGATCCGCCGATGGAGCCCGACGATGCCACACGATGTCGCAGCCCGCCAGATCGCTACGAATGAGGAGGAACCGCTCTAGGGAGGCTGCGCGTGGCGGTGTCGCCATCGGCTCGGCCTGTCCTTTGGACAGTACCTCGCCTCGGCTCCTTGCCACGCATTGCCTCCCTCGCTCTTTGCCGAGAACGCGCCGCCGGCCTCGCTCGGTGTCGAATTCTGATGCGAGCGCGCGAGCTCAAACCTGAGTGAGGCGCCAGAGTTCGAGCCACTGGGCGGGGGAGAGTTCCTCGGGGCGCTGCTTCGCGTCGATGCCGGCGGGGAACGGAAACGATCGGCCGAGGATCGTTCCGATCTGCTTGCGCCGGCGCGAGAACGATTCCGTCACGAAGCGATCGAAGCGACGGCAGCCGTCGGGCGTGCGGAGCTCGAGCGCGAGTTCGTTCCGTGCCCGCGGCGCGATCGAGACGATCGCGCTCGTGACCTCGGGTTCGGGCCAGAAGCAGCCGGGCGAGACTTCCGCCGTGTGCTCGCACTTGGCCAGCATCGACACGAGCACGCGGATCGGTCCGTACGCGTCGCTGCGCGGCGACGCGACGAGGCGGTCGGCCACTTCGCGCTGGATCGTGGCGTGCAGGCGCTCGCACTCGGGATGCTCGACGAGCAGCGTGGTGAGGAGCGGCGTGGCGCAGCCGTAGGGGAGGTTGGCAACGAGCCGGAATCCGCGCTCGGCGCCGTGCGCCGCGAGCGCCGCCCGCAGCGTCGCGGAAAGCGTCCGCGAGTTCTCGAGGCAGTCGCCTTCGACGATCGCGAGCCGACCCTCGGCGCGAGGCAGCACCCGCTCGCGCAGGATCGACGCCATGTCGCGGTCGATCTCGCAGGCGATCACGCGGGCGCCGCGCTCGAGCAGGAGTTCCGTGAGCGCGCCGGTGCCCGGGCCGACTT
>VGXK01000351.1 GCA_016873355.1 Phycisphaerae bacterium
CCGACCGGCGCGCCTTCCTTCGACTGCTTCGGCGGCTCCTGCGGCGGGAAGTGGCGGCCGTCGGGCACCTCGTCGCGCCCGCCGTCGCTCGTCCTGCCCCTGTCGTCGAGGAACGCGTCGGCGCCGCCGTACGGAATCGGGTACGCCTCCCAGCCGCCGCCGAGCGATCGATAGAGCTCGACGAGATTCTGCGAAGTCTGTCCCGTGGCCTGCGCCAGCCCGATCTCGGCGTCGAGCACGACCTGCGCGAACTGAAGCAGTTGCGTGAGATCGATCGTGCCCGCCTTGTAGCGGGCCAGCGCCAGGTCGTAGGCGGTCTTCGTGTCGCCCACGCCGGCGCGGTAGTCGAACATGGCGCGCCGCGATCCGTCGTAGTTCGAGAGCGAGGTCTGGACCTGGCTCACCGCGTTCAGCACCGACTGCCGCCACGCGATCTCGGAGAGCATCGCGAGCGCCTGCGCCTGCTTCACCTGGCTCACCACGCGGCCGCCGTTGAAGAAGTTCCACGAGAGGCGCGGGCCGAACATGTAGACGCGATTCGACCACTGATCGAGTCCGTCGAAGGTGCTCGAGTCGATTCCGAAGTTGCCGACGAGCGTGAGCTCGGGGAGGAATCCCGCCTCCGCGACGCCGATCCGCGCAGTCGCCGCCACGAGCTGCCGCTCCGCGTCGAGCACGTCGGCGCGGCGGCGGAGAAGATCGGCGGGAATCCCGATCGCGAGCTCGCGGTCGGGAATGGGAATCGGCGCCGGCGCGGCGAGTTCCCTGGCCACCGGGCCCGGGTACTCGCCGAGCAGCACGGAGATGCCGTTCGACTGTTCGGCGATCTGCGCCTCGAGCTGCGGAATCTGCGCCTTCGTGTTCGCAAGCTGCGCCTTGGCCTGCGAGACGTCGATGAGCGTGTTCGTCTTCGCCGCGAACTTGGCCTCCGTCACGCGCACCACCTGCGTGAGCAGATCCACGACCTCGCGCGTGTACTCGAGCTGCGCCTGAAGCGTGCGCACCGTGAGGTACGCGATCGCCGTCTCGGCGCGGAGCGACACGAGCGCCTGGCGGTACTGCTCCACCGTTCCCTGCAGCTCGGCCTGCGACGCCTGCATGCCGCGACGGATCTTGCCCCAGAGGTCGATCTCCCAGGTGGAGAGCGTGAGACCGTACTGCCAGTCGTTGAAGGGGCCGCTCGAGCCCTCCGCGCCGCCGAGCGACGCGAAGTTCACGCGGTTGCGCGAGTAGCTCGCGCCGAGGTTGATGCTCGGAAAGAGATTGCTGTAGGAGATGCCGTAGCGGGCGCGATAGACCTGCACGTTCGCGGCCGCCTGCTCGAGGGTCAGGTTGCCCTGCTCGGCGCGCTGGATGAGCGAGGTGAGCGTCGCATCGTCGAAGTGATCCCACCAGCGATCGAGCCTGGGCTCTTCGGGACCCGCGGCCATTCCGCGCGGCACTTCGTAGGAGGGCGGCAGGTCGAGCGCGGTGCGCTCGTAGTCCGGGCCGACGAGACAGCCTGCAAGAACGAGCAGCGAGGTCCCGATCGATGCACGAATCACCCAACTCATCGCCGAGGGCGTGATGGTATCAGCGATTCCCCCTTCATGCGGCGCGGCGCGGTGGCATGAGATGGCCGTGCCGGTCACAATCGGGCATGGAAGAGACCTGGCGACGGGAAGGGGTTCGGCGCCCGCGGCCGATCACGCGATGGATCGCTGCGACGGCGGCTGCGGCAGCGCTGGTGACGGCGAACGATCTCTGCTTCGCGCGGCAGGCGATCGATCCGGCGCCCGCCGTCGCGCCGCCCGAGTCGTCCGCCACGGCCGCGGCTGCGGCCGACGGCGCCGCCCCTGCATCGACTCCGAGCGAGGGCGCCGGAACGCCGGTCACCGTCCGGCTCGGCGGCGACGAGGTGCTGCGAGGAACACTCGTCGAGTTGACGGCGAACGAGGTGATCGTGGTCCACCCGATCCTCGGACGACTGGCGATTCCGCGCCGCTCGATCGTGTCGGTCGAGATCACCGTCGACGAACGCATGCAGGCCGTCGCGGCGCCGGCGGAACATGGATTCGCGCCGGTTCCTCCCGATGCAGCGCCGGCGACGGCCGCGGCGGATCCTCCCTCCCGCATTCGCGGCGCGCCGCCGAAGCCGGCGTGGGCCACCGACGAATTCAGCCCCCTCTCGAGTCCCGAGGATCTTCCGCCTCCCGGCACGGTCGAGTGGCTGGCGAACATCCAGGCGAGCCTGGCCGGCGTGAACAGCGACAACGACGAGCTCGACCTGCGCGTTGCCGGAGGCTTCGCGCGGCGCACGAGCGACGATCTGCTCACCTTCGACGCGGAGTACTACTACTCGCTCGTGAACGGCGACACCACCGACAACAACCTGCTCGCCACGCTCGTCTACGACCGCTACTTCGACCCGACCGACTGGCTCGTCTTCGGCAAGGGCCAGTACCAGTACGACCAGTTCCAGTCCTGGGAGCATCGAGTGAGCGCCTACGGCGGCGTGGGCTACCGCATCTTCCGTCTGCCGCCGTTCGCGCTCACGGTGAAGCTCGGCGCGGGCGGCACGCACGAGTTCGGCGACCCGCAGCAGACCACGCCCGAGGGCTACGCCGAAGCTGCGTTCCTCTGGAAGATCACCGACCAGATGCGACTCGAGGGCGGCGTGAACATCGCTCCGGATCTCACCGACTTGAACTCCTATCGCATTCTGGCGCGGCTCGACTGGATCCTGCGTCTCGAACCGAACGGGCTCTCGTTCGTGGGCGGCTTGCGCGAGGAGTATCAATCGAAGCTGCGCGGCGACGGCACGAACAACGACTTCCGCTACTACGCGGGCGTCCGCATGGACTTCTAGAGCGGTGACGACTCAGGCGTAGCGAGCTGGCGTTGGCGAGACGAGTGTGGCAAGGAGGGCGAAGCAGGCGGATCTTGACGATCCGCCGATGGAGCCCGACGATGCCACACGAAGTCGCAGCCCGCCAGATCGCTACGAATGAGGAGGAACCGCTCTCGAGCGGTGACGACTCAGGCGTAGCGAGCTGGCGTTGGCGAGACGAGGG
>VGXK01000352.1 GCA_016873355.1 Phycisphaerae bacterium
CACGGTCGTCTCATCGCCTTCGCACTCGATCGGCCAACCGGCCCTCCGCGCATCCCCGAAGTGGTAGCCGCCGGCTCGATCGCGCCAGCGCCCGTCCGCCAGGTGCCTCGCGATCGCGCGCTCGTCGAGCGCGCCGATCGACACGACGGCCCGATCCACGAAGAGCCGTCGCCCATCGCCCGCAAGATCGATGACGCAGACGCCCGTGAGCACCTCGTGCGCCCGCTTCGACATCGATTCGAGCATCTCGCGCGCCGCCGTCTCGTTCTCCGGCTTGCCGATCGCGCGGCCGTCGAGCACGCACATCGTGTCCGCGGCGACGAGCCATCGGCCGGGCGGCGTCCCCTCCCGCACTTCCGGCCGCCCCAGCACCTGCGCCGCCTTGAACCACGCCAGCGACGCCACGAGTCTCGACGCGTCGCCGCCGCCGAACTCGGCGCCCGAGTCCTCGATCGCGGGGGTCACGACGCGCACGATCGCG
Organism: Phycisphaerae bacterium; assembly: GCA_016873355.1. GTDB lineage: Bacteria > Planctomycetota > Phycisphaerae > Phycisphaerales > SM1A02 > VGXK01. The sequence goes on from VGXK01000352.1 coordinate 482, forward strand.
CCATCGAGCTCGAGCAGCTCGCGTCGTCTCGGGCTCGCGCTTGCGAGCACGATCGGCACCCCGCGCAGCGTCACGCCGCGCCCTCGGCCACGCGACGGAACCACGCCGGCTCGGCGCACGCCTCGACCGCTCGCGCCAGCACTTCGTCCACGCCGATGCGGCGCATGAGCGTGTCGTCGTCCCCTCGAGCGCGGTATCGGCGCCGCTCCTCTCCCGCTTCGAGCGGCGAGCTCACGACCCATCTCGCCCCGCGGTACGGACCCACGCGCACCGGATCGGTCGGACCGAAGAGCCCGACGTACGGCGTGCCGAGTCCGACCGCCATGTGCAGCGGCGCCGAGTCGTTCGCGACGACGAGCGCCGCATCCGCGATCGCCGCCATCGACTCGCCGATGCGCATCCGCCCGCAAAGATCGACGCAGCGAGGCACCGCGCGGGACCAGGTGGTCTGCGACTGCTCGCCGGGAGCGCCGATCACGATCGCCCGCTCGAGCCGGCACGAATCGAGCACCCGCGCCGCGAACTCCGCCCAGCGCTCCGCGGGCCATTGCTTGCAGCGCCATCGACTCGTCGGCGCCAGCACCGCATAGCGGCCGTCCGCGCCGAGATCGCGTCGCAGCGCCGACCAGGATTCGGTCGACTCCGGCGGCGGCGACAACCGCAGATCGGCGATCGCGGGCACGCCCTGCGACTCGACCAGGCGCAGCATCTGATCGACCGTGTGCGGGCGCTCTCCCCGCTCGACGTGCACGTTCGCGCCCAACCACCCGAACTCGCGTGCGTCGCGGAAACCGACGCGACGCGGCGCACCCGTGCACAGGGAGAAGAGCCCGCTTCGACCGAGTCCCTGCAGATCGAAGACGAGGTCGTAGCCGGCGCGTCCGAGCGACGCCAACCATCCCGCCAGCGCCATCCAGGCTCGCGGCCTCCAGAGCCCCCGAAGCGAGGCGCGATCGAAGAGCACGACCGAGTCGAGCGCCGGGTGACAGCGGACGGCGTCCGAGTACGAGTTCTGTACGAGCCAGTCAATCACGGCGTCGGGGAAGCGGCGACGAAGCGACGCAAGCACCGGCACCGTGCGGCAGACGTCCCCCAGGGCGCTCGGTCGCAGCAAGAGGATCCGTCGTGGCTCGATTCGCATCTCGGCACGAACGGCATGCGGAGTCGAGCTTCATCGACTCCACGGACAGGCCCGTGGTGCGGAGTCGAAGTATAGTTGAGGCCGTTCTCCGGTCCCGCGAGACCTCCGTTGACCGAGCATTCGCCGCACTCGCCCGAACCTCCGCGCTCCGCCGCGCAAGGAGCCTCGGCTCCCGGATCGGCGCTCCGCGCCGACGCGACGCCGCCCGCGGGCACCGCGTCGCAGGGAAGCATGTCCGGAAGCATGGGCGGCACATCCGGCGGCGAAGGCTCCCGCAGCGCCGGCTTCGAGACGCTCATCGGCAAGATCGTGATCGATCGCGGGCTCGCGGCCGAGGAGGAGGTTGCCGGCTGCCGCCAGCTCCAGCAGCAGCATGCAGGTTCCGCGCTCTCCGATCTTCTCGTCACGAAGCATGTCGTCACGCGCTCGCAGCTCGATCGGCTCCGCCAGGAATTCGAGGCGGAGCGGACCCAGCAGCGAATCCCGGGATATCGCGTGATTCGCCGACTCGGCGCCGGCGCGATGGCCACCGTCTACCTCGCTCGGCAACTCAGCCTCGACCGCCCCGTCGCCATCAAGGTGCTTCCCAAGAAGTTTTCGAACGATCCGAAGTTCATCGAGCGCTTCTACAAGGAAGGGCGCGCCGCCGCGAAGCTGAACGATCAGCACATCGTGCAGGCGTACGACGTGGCCCAGGCCGGGGAGAACCACTTCTTCGTGATGGAATACGTGGACGGCGAGACGGTGCACGACCGGCTCGTCCGCCACAAGCGCCTTCCCGAGAAGGAGGCGATCGAGATCGTGCGGCAGGTGGCGCTGGCGCTCAAGCACGCCCACGCCCAGGGCTTCATCCACCGGGACATCAAGCCCAAGAACGTCATGATCAACAAGTCGGGCGTGGTGAAGCTCGCCGATCTCGGCCTCGCCCGCGCCGTGAGCGACAAGGAGGCGGCGGAAGCGGAAGCCGGCAAGGCGTACGGAACGCCGTACTACATTTCGCCCGAGCAGGTCCGCGGCGCGGTCGACATCGGACCGCCGGCGGACATCTACGGTCTCGGCGCCACCTTCTATCACATGGTGACGGGCCGGCTCCCCTTCGAGGGGAAGACGCCATCCGAAGTGATGCACAAGCATCTCAAGGCGCCGCTCGTGCCTCCCGATCATGTGAATCCGCAGCTCTCCGGCGGCGCCGCGCAGATCATCGAGATGATGCTGACGAAGAACCCGCGCGAGCGCTACCACAGCGCGTCGGAGCTGCTCGAGGACCTCGATGCGGTGGTGAAGGGCGTGCCCCCGGTTCACGCGAAGCCGGCGCTCGACTTCAACTCGCTGCCCGCCGCGGGACTCGTCGCCGGCTCGCAGGAGCTTGCGCCGACTCGAATCCGCTCGCAGGGACCGTCGACGACGACCGTCA